>JAYWBH010000326.1:0-16277 GCA_043781815.1 Bryobacterales bacterium
GCGAAGCTGACATAAGTGAAATGCAAATGGATCTGGGCCAGCTACTAACTGAACAAAGAAATTCCGCAAGCAGTGAGATCGACAGAGTCCCCACGGAACGGATGTTGCAGATCATCAATGCCGAGGACCAGAAGGTGGCCGTTGCCGTGGCCGCGGCCATTCCACAATTGGCCGCAGCCGTGGACTTAGTGGCTGGGCGCGCGCAGAAAGGTGGCAGGCTTTTTTATATTGGCGCTGGCACCAGTGGGCGTTTGGGTGTTTTGGACGCGGCAGAGTGCCCCCCAACATTTAGCGTACCGGCGGAGATGGTTCAGGGGATCATTGCAGGTGGAGAGACAGCCCTTTCCAAGGCCACAGAAGCCACTGAGGACGATCCGGCGATGGGGCGGAATGATTTACTGGCCCGGGGGTTCGGGAAAGCGGATACCTTGGTAGGAATCGCGGCCAGCGGCAGGACTCCTTACGTGCTGGGTGCCATTGCCGAGGCTAAGGCCATGGGCGCCGCAACCATTGGAATTAGTTGTACACCGGGCGCTGAATTGTCGCAAAGGGCGGATATTGGGATTGAACTGTTGGTGGGGCCCGAGGTGCTGACTGGTTCAACACGGATGAAAGCCGGGACGGCGACGAAGTTGGCTTTGAACATGTTGACCACTGGCATGATGATCCGGTTAGGTTACACCTATGGAAACCTGATGGTGAATGTGCAGCCGAAGAACGAGAAATTGGTGGACAGGGCGCAGCGGATTATTGCCGATGGGGCCCAGGTGGAACGAACGAAGGCGGCGGAATTGCTGGCGGCATCGGCGGGCAATGTAAAGACGGCGATTGTGATGGGCTGCTTGGGAATCAGCAGGGAAGAAGCTGAAGGAAAGTTGCGGGAAGCGGCTGGGTTTATTGTGAAAGCTTTGGAGAAGTGAAGGGAATTCGATGGACAAGTTTTTGATAGATGGCGGGGTTCGGCTGGTGGGTGAAGTAAGCGCAAGCGGTGCTAAAAATGCGGCGTTGCCTGCGTTAGCGGCTTGTTTACTGACTTCCGAGGAGGTGCTGTTGCACCGTGTTCCGCGCGTTCGGGACATCCGCACGATGCAAAGCCTTTTGGTGCACACCGGGGCCAGTTTAGTGGAAGAAGGCGAATCCACTGTGCGGGTGCACGCGGCAGATATTGTGGCTGCGGAAGCGCCCTATGAAGTTGTGAAAACCATGCGGGCCTCAAGCCTGGTGTTGGGCCCTTTGGTGGCTAGGGCGGGCAAGGCTCACGTGTCTATGCCTGGGGGGTGCGCCATTGGGGCTCGTCCAATTAACTTGCACATGAGTGGATTGGAGCAGCTTGGCGCGGTGATTACGCAATCGCACGGGTATGTGGAGGCATCGGCACCCAATGGGCTGAAGGGTACAAATGTCCTCTTTGACCGCATCACCGTCACCGGGACGGAAGATCTGATGATGGCTGCAGTTTTGGCAAAGGGCGAAACTATTTTGGACAATGCCGCGCGGGAACCGGAAGTGGTGGATCTGGCCAATTTGTTACTTAAGATGGGCGCACGGATCACTGGGGCGGGCACTTCCCAAATCAGAATCACGGGAGTTGACCGATTGCATGGGGCGGAGCATTCCATTATCCCGGATCGAATTGAGGCTGGGACTTTCCTGATTGCCGGGGCAATTACCGGGGGCGATGTAACGGTAACCCACTGTGAGCCGGAACATTTAGGCGCATTGATTGCGAAGTTGAGGCAATGTGGTTGTGAGATCACCGAACCAGCATCGGGGAAGGTTAGAGTGTGCGCGCCCGGCAAGCTGCGCAGTGTGGATATGAAGACTGAAGAACACCCAGGCTTTGCCACGGATCTGCAGGCCCAATTCATGGCGCTGATGACCCAGGCCGAAGGGATTAGCTTTGTGACGGAAACAATCTTTGAGAACCGTTTCATGCATGTGTTGGAACTGGTTCGGATGGGGGCGAATATCCGGGTAGAAGGCAGGCAGGCAATCATTGCTGGCAAAGTTCATTTGAGCAGTGCCCAGGTGATTTGTTCTGACCTACGGGCGAGTGCATCGTTGGTTCTGGCGGCGTTGGTGGCGGAAGGGACTACCATTGTGGATCGGGTTTACCACATGGATCGCGGTTATGAACAGATTGAGAAAAAGTTAGCTGGCCTGGGGGCTTCCATTCGTCGGTCAAATTAGCTTAGGGCGTATAGTAATCCGGCAACTATAACGTATCCCCAGCACAACCACTCCACTACATAGAGGACGCGAATAAATCCTTGAGCCATGAATTCGAAGCGTATGAACAGGGCAATCAATAGTCCTACATAGATCACATACTGGTTCATGATATCTTCCGACCATCGAAGGTAGGCAATCATCAATCCCCAATAAACCAGGGGCCAATTACTTTCATTAGGGAGTTTCGAGCGGACCCCGGCCATCCAAATGGTGACTACCACCAGAGCCATGGTTAAAATGCCGAAATCAGTTAGCCGCAGATGCATATTTGGATCAGAACGCCCATGTTAGGCTAACATAACCCGTGTGAGCATTATAATCCTGAAAGGAATAAAATTTCTCGCCATAGCCGTAATATTGATAGCCAAAATTCATCCTTAATTTTTCCCTAATCCGAATCGAGATGCGGGCCAGGGGAGAAGTGAAGGCTAAAGGGAAGGTTTGAGCAGCAACAAAGGCGACGCTTGAGGACGGATTTAAGAGAGAGCCAGGAGCAGATTCGGTGCTGCTGCTGCGACCGTCGCCGGTGTCATTGACACGATTGAATCCCAGGTACAGGTCTACTTTTTTGCGAATGTTAATGCGCGAGGCTAGATTTAGAGCGTGGATATTGCTGATAAAAGCGCTGCGATCTCCGCTGACCAGTTGTGAAGAACTGAAGTAGGCGATCCCGGATAAAGTATTCAAGTGAAGTTTGGAATATCCGCCATCGAGGGTGAACCAGGTTACGGGACTCCAGGCGGCATCAAACGAAGCATTGCGTCCCCGAGAACTGAAAGCAGTGATTGCCGTCGAGTTGAAATTGTAATTGGTCTTGTAACTGGTGGAAAGGGTTAATTTCCTGGTTTTCCATTGAGCACGGCCACCAAGCCCGTGGTAGTTTTTATCGCTGATCGGGTAAATGGGATGATCTGTTCTGCCAGTTTCGCCATCTATAGAAAACCTTAGTCCTTTGACGGGTTGAAACCGCAATCCAAACAGACCACTGTTGAGACGATTGTTCTGTTCGTCAGGAATGAGCCCTTTAGCAGGGTCGATATCTTGATACTGAATCGACCGAATCCGTCGGGAAGCATACTGGTAGCCTCCGTATGCGGAAACCCACTTTGTAAAACGATAGGAAATGTCGGTCTGGTTACTCCACGTCTGAATTCCCAGAAATTGAAAACTGAGCAGAGCCAGATTGGCCGTACCGTTGTTCAATTCCCTATAAGTGGAATCGCCACTCATGCGGATGTTGTAGAAGCTTGAGTGGTTAGTTATGGTGAGGTTATCGGTGGGCAGGAAGCTCAGCGTCAGGTTCCCGGTAGCTACGGGACGATTCCCTGTTCCTGAAAGAAGAATCTGTCTGTTCGCGGATGCTCCAAAGCGGTTCGTTCCGTCGGCGGATTCAGTGAGAGAAAAATCCCGTCGACCTTCAGAATAGGAGAACAGGCCATTGGCTTGGAACACTTTGGTCACGTTTCGGAGCAAGGACAGACGCCAGTAAGGAGTGCTGCCTTGGTAAGGCTGAGTGCGGCGAAAACTATTCAGCGTGATTCTGTCATTCGGATTGCTCCCAACGCTGGGCGCTCCCAGATTTTGATCCTGAGATTCAGAGTAATTCTCCCATCCACGGAGTAAATTGATGCGTAAGCCAAGCAGATCGGCTTGGCCGCCCAGACGATATTCATTCCTTAGACGATGAATGTTCGCAAACAAGGTAAATTCGTCACCACGGGAATCGAAATACTGGGTGGTGGAAAGGCCTGGACCGTTTTGTACGTTGCGGGAATATCCAAAAAACAAGCGGTATTTGGCTTGCGGAAAGAGAGTGACATCGTGATCCTGCAACTGCCGGGTTGTATCGAGGAAATGGCGGCCCCCGGAAATGGTCAGAGCCGGATTGTAGTAGTCGCTGGAACGCCAAATGAAATCATAACGGTAAATTTTGTTCTTTTGCAGACGTAGGATAGAGGACTGATACGGATCAGTTCCGAGTCCTTGGACATTCAACACGAGTTCGTCGAAGTACTTTCCATGTCCGGTCTTGGAATTGGCGGTGAAACTGCCGCTGAGTAGTCGTAATCCATTGCGCAAGTTTACATTGCTGCGATACATTCCACCGTTGCCATCGACGGTATAGAATCGGTATCCAGTTTCGAAGGAATTGGTGAGGTTATAATCGGCGACGGATTCACCGCGCGCCGGTCCAGCTTGTTGGGGTGTGGGTCCAACCAAAGGCTGCCCTTGCAAAAAGGATGTAATAAAAAGGAAGAGGATCGTGTTTCGCATCGATAATTTCCTAGCGCAAAAATAGAGGGTCCGCATTGGATCCATGAATGCGAACATGGCAGGTTGTACAGTTCTGATAGCGAGGATCGGCCATATTGTGGGAACCGGATTGAGTGGGAATGCCTTGGGAGGAGCGCCCAAACCCGGGTGCCCCGTTATGGCATTCCAAACATAAAGTGAACACTACTGGTCGACGCAGTAGTTTGGCATTCATTGAGCCGTGAGGGGAATGGCAGGTTTCACAACCATCGACGCGCACTGCGGCATGCTCAAATGCAAAGGGTCCACGCTTGTCGGCGTGGCATTTTATGCAGGACTGTTCATTCGCTTGTGCATGTTCCATCATGCGGGGGCGGACACTCATGTTCGTTGTTGGAGCTGGCGCGCCATGCGGATTGTGGCAATCGGAACACTGCATGGCCCCCTCATTCACCCGATGCTTAAAAGGCATGGAAAATTGTGCGCGGACGCTGGCGTGACAGCTAGTGCACAGCTCACTTTGTTTGGACGCGAGCAATGATTTGCTACTGACTGGTTTGTGAATGGAGTGACAACTATTGCAGGCAACATCGGCTTGGGTGTGGCTGCTGCGACGGATATTGTGACGGCTGATATCTTTGGAATGGCAGGCAAGGCAAGCGTCCACTACTTGTTTTGCGGGCATCACGGAAAAAGCCAGAATTGTTGCCTTGCCCCCCTTGGCATCGACATGCTTTTGGGCTGGACCATGGCATCCCTCACAGCCGTTCTTATCTGGGGGCAAGTTACCGGCAGCGACACTTTTGAAATGAGGGTTTTTGTAAAAATTCTGCCAAACAGCCGGGTGACAAGCGCGACAAACATCGTTGCCTGCAAAGCCGTTTGATGTTGGTTTTGTCTGTTCTTGGCCGCTGACCAGCGCAACGAACAGGATAGGTAGAATGAGCGAAAGTTTAGGGGGACCGAGGATCATAGCCAACCATTTAATTGGAACACGAAACCGTGGATGTTAGTTGTTTCGAATCTGCGGCTTCGTGTTAATTATTTGAGGCTTAAACATTAAAATACGTAACTGATTCCAGCCAATGGAGTGAAGTCATGGACCAAGCCGCCGGGACTTCCGCCAGTGGTTGGTAGAATGATTTTCCCAGGGAAGGGAGTTAAAGTGTCGCGGAATTCGATTCGGAAATTCAGGTTGTGACCGATACTCATTTTGACACCCGCACCGAACGTCATAAGGGGCTTGAGTTCACTGGTATTGGAGAGAACGGCAACGCGGCTGAGGGCCTGAACGGAATGTTCTGCTCCGGTTCCCTGATATCGCTTCACGCCACCACCAATCAACACGTAGGGCCGAACTTTTGAGCCAACGGGTGAGAAGTGAACATGAACATCATAGTGGACGGCATGACTTCTGCCGGCGAAGCTGACTTCCTGGCCAGATCCTTTCAGTTTGTAATCTCCGGTTTCGAAGTCATAACGAAATTCACCTCCGACAAGACGGTACATATTGTGGCCAAGCCAAATGCTACCGATCAGGCCTTTGGGAAGAGAAGCATCGGCAGTCCCTCCGGTTCCTGTGATCGTCTTTGGCAGAGAAAAGCTACCGCCGATGCCGCCGCCGAACTCGAATAAGGGTTCGTCGTGAGTCTGTGGCCGAGTTGTTTGGGCCGATGCAAGTTGCGGGGTGCCCAGTAGGAGCAGCCCGGTAAGTAGAGTTTTATAGATCAGTCGTAGAGTCCGCATATGATTTCTATCGTCGGTGTCGCCCTAGAACTTTAGTCCCAATTTAGTCGACCACCCTTACATTTGCTGTGGTTGAATTTCCGGCTTGGGTTACAACTAGAGGGATAGAGAGTCCTGAGGGAACTCGCCGATTTATCGAGACATTGATTTGGTAGACTCCGATTTCACCTGGTGTTAAACCTGCAAAGGAGACGGGTAGGGCAATTCCGCCCAGAGTGACTACCGGTGCTATCAGGACAGAAGGAAGCGGATCCGCTGGGGATGGAACACCAGCTTCGACTGCGGGAGAGGTGTTCCCCATGCCTGCCAAATAGATAGTAATCGTGTCGTCTTTGTGAACTGGGTTCGACAACGTGACCAATTCGTTATTTCTTGCCCTGACGATTGCTGGAATAGAAGTATCTGTTCCTGCTGTGCCGTTTCTGAAAATCCGAGGAGCTGCTGGCAACATGGTCAGGTTGAAATTATCGCTGACGCCGCCCGGGGTATGGAGAACCAGTGTTACGTTCCCGTCCACCTGATAGGGGAGTTGAGCATTGATCTGTGTAGGCGAAACAAACAACACGGGTAGTGGCAGTCCGTTGACCGTAAGGCAGCTTTCACCGAGTGCGGTGGGAAGCGGCGTTTGATTCGTGGACATGCTGACTGGGCTGAGATCTGTTCCGATGATGCTTACCAGGCTACCTGGAGCGACGCTGGAACTTTGATCGGCAGCATTTGAAATTTGAGTCAATCGTGGGGCTGCGGTGGCAGCATCGAAATTCCAGGGAAGGACGGTGAATCCTCCGGTGGTCAGCACCACGACAGCATTTCGGCTGTATAAGGGCGCTAAGGTGCGGGTGAAGGGAAGCTTATTGCTGAGGACGGTTGTGTCGGCCAGGATCGGCGCTTCAATGATGCGGGTGGCTGGAGATTCGCCGGTTAGAGGATCGACTCTCTGAATCATTCCGGGGCTGGATGAATCCGGCGCGCCAACACGCAATCCACTTTGGTCCACAAAGACGAATCCGGAGCTGACTCCCCCGACGGTATCCATTGTACGAATCCTTCCAAGCGAGGAATTCAGCAACAGATTTCCTACGACGAACTGGTCGAAGTTAGAAGCGGCGATGGCTCCAGTGATGGGATTCCCGAGCTTTCTCGAAATAGTAAAAGTGTCTGCCGTTGAGTTATACAGCATCAGCGTTCCATCTTGTTGAGCGAGGAGAATGGATGAGCCATTTGCCGACGCCATCAAAGTTGTCGAAACACTAATGTCGTTTTTATAAACGCCCAAAGTTGTGGGTGTAGATACCTGCCGCGATGGCACGTCAATCTTATCTACAAGAGCAGCAGGGTTCCCCAATTCATTGCGAACAGACACCAGGCATGTGTTGCTGGCGCAGGCGATAGAGCGCGGAGCATGGCTGCCGGGCATGAAGATTGGAGAAGATTCCTGGAGCGTCTCCAGGTCATAAACCCGGATCACCCTGCTTGAGTCGTTAGCGATTAGCAAGTAACGACGATCAAAAGTAATTGCCATCTGAAGCGGATTGGTGGCAGTTTTAAGAGTAGCGATCTGACTGTATGAAGTACCGTCGAAGACCAGGACTTGGTTCTTGTCTTGTCGAAGAACGAAAAAGCGATCTCTTGTGGGATCTGCCAGAACATCGACAAGCGTACCAGGCACATTTACGCTGGTACCACGTTGATCGGGCTCTTTAGCATTTACTAAGATTCGAACATCGGGTGGGAGATTCACTGCTGAATTAGAAGCTATTTTCAAGGTGACTGCGGAGGTTCCTTTCCTGTTGCGAAAAGCTTCCTGATCAACGCGCACATTAATTGTCGCTGGAGTGACTCCTGAGTTTGGCGAAAGACTAACTCCTCCGTTGTCGCTAGCAATGGTGAAGGGAACTCTGTTGCCACCAGGGTCAAGAATCGTAATTTGTTGGGATGCCGAGCGTCTATCGCAGAAACTGCCCTTGAACGCCAGATCCTCAACATTTGCTCGGATGCGGGCGACTTGCGTGAGTGAACCAACAGGAATCACTGTGACCCCACTATCAGAAATTGAATACATCAAGTTCGAGTCGGAGCTAAGTATACTTTTCCCTGTGAGATTTTCTGGTAGCTGCAGTTTTTCCAGAATCGTGAGGTTATCTGCGTCCTGAACATATAAGACCGGGGCGGGAGCGGCGGTAGTAGCAGTTGTGACGCCAGTTGTCGGTGTTGCATTTGTGAACTGAGAATAGATTAATCCTCTGCTGGAATCAATTGCATGCGTACCAACATTGAGAATTCCACTAGGACTAGGGAACGATGCAATTACGTTTAAGTTCGAGGCGTAATAGCTCCACCCGACAATGTAGTTGGATCCATCACGGCTGACGCTTAAACTGCGAGGTCCCAAGGCAGGCGAATGAATCCATCCTTGCGTTTGAAGGGACTTCGTATTCACGTTATAACGAAAATGTAATGTGTTCGTATCGGTACCACCGGCGACGACACCGTAAATGATGCTTAAATCACCAGAAGAACCCATCGAACTAGCGACGATGTTGGATGGGGTATCACCCGCACTTGCTGGAAGCGGCTTCGCTATTAATGCAGCAGTCGATAGAGTTTCGGTTGCGCCGGTTGTGGGGTCGAGCAACAAGAAAGCGGTGCTCGTTACCACCAGCGCCCTCCCATCAATACCGAACTGAACTCCAAGCGGTGCACCGGGCATCGCAAATGTTCGCCGACCATTGGTGCTGAGGTCAATTATTGTGATTGCGTTGTTAGAGGTAACGGGTGCCACGAATGGGGCAAAATGCGCAACCACTAAGAATCGGCCATCTGGGGAAATCGACAAAGAGCTTGGTTCTGCAGCAACGTTTAAGGAAGTGCGCAGAGAATAATCGCTAAGCGATATGACGTCGATCCTATTGGCGGTATAGTTTGCGACGTACAGCACACGGCGTGCTTCGTCCAGAGCAAGGTCCGCTGCATTCCCGCCAATTGGAATTACTTTGCCGAGTGTTGCAGCCCAGCTTGAAGCCGTCGTCAACAACATCACGCAAATAGCAGTTACACGATACACACTCAGAAACCGGCTTTGGGCACTCATTGTCCTAACTCCCTTTTATAGAAACCATCGGAAGATATTGCTTCCGGCAATAGACTGAAAGCGGGGGAATCCTTTGATAAGGATTCTCATTTTTGCGAAAACTAATTGTATTCCCGGTTTCTCGAGGCTTTGACCCGGAGAAACCGGTGTAAAACTGTCAAAATATCTTACTCCTCAGTGTTGCGGCGGCGTACGATAATTAGCCCTAAAAAAGCTGCCGCCATCACTGAACACACGATGCGAATCAATCCTGAATCCATTGTCTTGTCCTCTCCTTTTATCTAATAAAAACTACATGCTGTTCATCATGGGAAGTAGTTCCCGCGTGATCTTGATAACCATCGGCCCAACCGTCACTACGAACAATGACGGCAAAATACAAAAGAAGATCGGGAAAACCAACTTGACACCGAGTTTCGCTGCTTTCTCTTCGCAGATTTGGCGTGCCTGCACTCTCATGTAGTCAGCATGAGCGCGCAAGGATTGGGCAATTCCAGTACCAAAACGGTCGGCTTGCACAAGTACAGCTACAAGCTTCTTTAAATCTTCAGCGTTGGTGCGTTCTCCGAGATTGCGGAGTGCTTCGGCGCGTCTTTTACCAGCCTTCAGCTCCAGATTCACCATGGCGAACTCTTCGCTGATTTCCGGATGAGCGTGCTCGAGCTCCTTGGCCACCTGAAGTATGGCTTGGTCCAGACCTAAGCCACTTTCCACGGAAACAACCATCAGATCAAGGGCATTAGCCAAGCCTCTTTGGATTTGTTTCTGTCTCTTCGAGGCCTTTAATTTAACGAACTCGTTCGGACCCCAGAAGCCAGCTGCAGCGGATGCCAAAATGAAGGCGATCTTGTTGGTGGAGTCGGATTGCGTTTTGGCAATTAAGACACTGGCAAGCAGCGGAAATAAAACTGCCAGAACAACTTTGCATCCATAGAGCACCCGCAATGCATGTTCATTTTTAATCCCGGCACGGATCAGCTTTCGTTGCATCACCGAAACATCTTTGGGTGAGTTTGGGATCAGTGTTCCCATGCGCAGCAAAAAATCGCGCAGTAGTAAACTGGGATGCTTGGGTGTTTCCTGTTGTTGAATGTCAGTACCCTTGACCCGATCAATGGCTTCAGAAGGTTTGACATACAGCCGCATGCCAACAAATGCGCTTCCTATCATGACTGCGAGAAAGAGTGCTATCCCTAAAATAATGGGCATAATTTATACCTCAATCGTGACGATCTTTTGAATGATGGCGTACCCAATAACCTGCAGAAAGATTGCGCCAGCCATCATGTAATTGCCTGTTTCATCCAAAAAGAAAAAGCGAATGTAATCAGGACTTGTCCAGAACATCATTACTGCAACACCAACCGGAATCAACGTCAGCGCGGTTCCCGTCATTCTGCCGTGAGCACTAATGGCTTTTATCCTTCCGCGCAGCTTGAAGCGCTCCCGGATGACATAGGCGAGTTTGTCGAGAATTTCAGCGAGATTGCCACCCGTCCGCTTTTGAAGCATAACGGCGGAAACGAAGAAATGAACGTCTAACAGTGGCATCCGCTGGGCCAGTTTTTCAAGCGCAATCTCCAGTGGTAAACCAAGATTATGTTCCTCAAAGACTCGACGGAATTCCCCGCCAAGAGGCTCTTGGAACTCTTTGTGAATCATTTCCATCGCCACCGAAAATGCATGACCGGCACGCATCGATCTGGCGACGAATTCCAGACTGTCGGGAAACAGCTCCTCGAATTTATGGATGCGCGAACTGCGCATTCTCATTGCGTAGAGAAGCGGAAATACTCCGAGGACGATTCCGCATAGAACGGAGAGCTTTTGGAATTGGCTAGGTAAGAATAAATAGCCAGCACCGAAACCTGCACCGAAACCGATGAGACAGAAATTGACCAGTTTTGCGGGTGTCCATTTAAGCCCCGCCTGCTCCAGCAAAGTTCGCAGTTTAACGCCAAGTTCAAACCGGTGCAGAATCCTAAATACAACTTTTGTCTTGTCTTCCTCAACTTCAATTAGTGCGGGACCGGCTTTCTTCAGCTTTTCCGTCTTCTTTTGAGATCCTACAAGACGGCTTTTAATTTTTCCGAGATCGGAATTGCGCAGAAGATTGCTCAACATGTACCAGATCGCCAATGCGGCAATCCAAACACCAATGGCCATAGCTAGGAACGTACCCATACTTCTTTGCTCCTTTTACTCGATTTCCAAAACTTCGTCGAACAAATCCGGGCGCAACCGTATTCCGGCAGCGAGAAGTTTTTCGTAAAACTTTGGCCGAATGCCCGTTGCTGCAAATCGTCCGAGCACTTGCCCTTGAGGCCCCAGTCCTCGCTTTTCAAAGACGAAGATATCTTGCAATGTGACGATTTCGCCTTCCATTCCTGTGACCTCAGTGATGCTCGTCACACGTCTTGTGCCGTCGCTTAAGCGGGCAGCTTGGACGAATAAATGCACTGCACTGGCGATCTGTTGGCGGATCGATTCAAGCTTCATGCTGGCGTTGGCAAGCGACACCATCACTTCCAGTCGGGAAACACCATCGCGAGGCGTGTTGGCGTGGATCGTCGTTAGCGAACCGTCATGACCCGTATTCATGGCCTGAAGCATGTCGAGCGCTTCCCCGCCGCGGACTTCGCCGACCACAATACGATCGGGCCTCATACGCAAGCTGTTGATTAGCAATTCGCGTTGTCGGATAGCCCCGTTTCCTTCGAGATTTGCTGGACGCGTTTCCAGTCGCGCAACATGTGGCTGCTTGAGCTGCAATTCGGCGGCATCTTCAATGGTCACGATCCGCTCTTTCGGCGAAATGAAAAACGAAAGTGCATTGAGCAGTGTTGTTTTTCCGGCGCCGGTACCACCCAGGATGATGATGTTCATGTGCGCCTTAACAGCGGCTTCGAGGAGTTCCATCATGCCAGGAGTAAGCGCTTTTTTCGACACCAAATCGGCAGGCATCAGCTTGTCGTTAGAAAAGCGACGAATTGAAACTAGTGGTCCGTCGAGAGCTAGAGGCGGAATAATTGCATTGACGCGCGATCCGTCGAGCAGTCTGGCATCGACCATTGGCGTGGATTCGTCAACTCTGCGCCCAACCTGGGAAACAATTTTGTCGATGATTCTCAACAGATGCGCATCGTCGCGAAAAGTCACGCTCGTCAATTCCAATTGACCGCGCCGTTCAACGTAAACCTGCTTGCTACCATTCACCAAAATATCGGAGATCGTCGGATCCTTCAAAAGCGGTTCCAAGGGTCCAAGGCCGAAGACTTCGTCAATGACCTCGTCGCAAATCTGTTGCTTTTCTATAGAACTTAGAAGCGTCGGTTCTGTATCAATCAGGGACACAAGCGCCTGGCGGACTTCTCCGCGGACCCGTTGGTTGTCGATCGTCGCCAACGCTTCCAGATTGATCTTATCGAGCAGCTTGCGGTGAAGCGTAAACTTTAATTCCTGATACTCAGGTTTAAGCGCTCCTTTCGGTTTCGCTGTATTTTTGAGTAGCCGCTGTTCCCAGTTCAATTGTTGCGGTGTTTTTGGTTCAATTCCAGAGATCATGCCGTGTTGTTCCTCTTCTGAATTTTGTGTGATCTCATGTGTCTATGCCTGCATTAGTGCAAGTTTGGACTGTCCGGTGCCCATGCTGGCTTTTTGCGCGGCTTCGATCAGGGCCGACACCTTGACTGCCATAGAATCTATGGCTCTACCCAACTCGCTATCCTGTCCCAGAGGCTCACCTAACGTCACTACCCGATGGAGGGAAAAGTAATCGTTGGGAATCGTCGTGAACACGGGGGTATTGAACATCTTTTCCATATCGCTGCCACTGATACCGTCGCGCTTATCTAATCTGTTGACCACTACTTGAAACCGGCTACTTTCGAAGCCCAGTTGCTTGATCATCGCGATAGACTTTCTGGTCAAGTGCAGGCTGGGCAGCTCCGATGTTGTGACAAGAAAAGTGAGATCTGATTCCGGTACTCCGAGCAACGTGGTCTTATTGAAAATGGAAGGCATGTCGAGAATAATCCAATCGTATTTGCGACGGGCAAATTCGAGAATTTCATGGAGTCTTCCCTGATCCAGTTGCACCATGGACGGTTCCTCTGGTGCAGGTAAGATGTCCACTCCATTGGCGTTCACGGTTAATCCATTCCATAAACTCGGTTCCAAGTCTCCTTCCGATTCGAGCAACGAAAGGACTGAGTTATGATTTTGTATCTTCACGTAGAAACCGACAGTACCGCCCATTAGGTCGAGGTCCATCAGCAAAACTTTCCGCTTATTCATCCGGCGCAGGGCAAAGGCTGTTTGAGCGGCCAACGTGGAAGCACCCGAGCCCGGTTTGGTGCTGGTAAATCCCAATACAAAGGCAAATTCTGGTTCTGTCGAAGCGTCAGGTCGAAGCAGTTTTTGGATTCGAGCCGCGCTATCGAGCATCGTCGAAGCATCAAAAGGTGCGTACAAGAACTCGCTTGCTCCGGCTCGGAAGGATCTTACTAAAACTTCAGAATCGTTCGATGTGTGGAGTCCTACGACATGAATCTTTTGCGGATTTCCCTGGATAATTTGGATTAATTCCAAAGCCTGGTCGAGGCCCGAGCTTAGATCAAGCAGGACTACGTCGGGCTTTAGTTGTCGAAGCCTGAGTTCCAGAGCCTGGCCAGTCAAGAAGCTCTTCATTTCCGAGAGAACGTGGAACGCTTGCGTTGCACTATGGGTCTGGGCGAACGCCTGCGCCAGGTCCCGGTTGGGTGCGATCATTAGCGCCGTTAATTGCGTTTCTCTCGACATTCTGTTCACTCTCGACTATTTTTTGCCGGAACTAACGGCCTCTACCAAACAGTTTGCTGGCGAAACTGGCTTTCGGTGCCGCTGCCGCCGTCGACTTGTTTCCTGAAACCTTAGGATGGCTTTCTTTCGGCGACTCCTGATAGAACTCCTTGGGGAAGTTGAGCTCTGGTTTAGGATCTTCTTTCTTGATTGGTTGGACGATTTCAGGCGTCACCAGCACGATCAGCTCCGTTTTATTGCGATTCTCGGTTCTGGTCTTGAAAATATGGCCGAGTAGAGGAATATTGGCTAATCCTGGGATCTTGGAAATTGTTTCGGTCACTCTTTCGTCGATCAACCCACCGATGACGAAGCTTTGCCCTTCGCCAAGTTCCAGTGTCGTTTCCACGCGTCTGGTGCCGATGGCGGGAATCGTGAACCCGTTGAACTGGACACCATTCGCTAAATCGATCGTCGAAACCTCAGGCTTGATGTACATCTTGATCGTATTGTTTTCCGTTATTTCAGGCTTGAACTGAAGTCTTACGCCGAACTCTTTGAAGGCAACCGAGACGGAACCTGCATTCGAGCCGCCTTGCAGCACGGGAACTGGAAATTCACCACCAACTAGGAAGGTTGCCATCTGGCCATTATTGGTGACCAAGTTCGGTTCGGCCAGAATTTGCAGCAATCCCTTGGACTGCATATTCCGTAGAAACACTCCAAGATTGATGTCTGGGCGAAAGGCAAAGATATTGAGTAAATCGCTCATATCGAAGCCTCCTCCTGCTTTCAGATTTCCAAAAGTTGGCGCGGCAATTCCGCCAGGATTGGATCGAGTCAAGGTGTTGCCACCAGCGGCTATACTGACCCCGAAGGCTGTTCCGGCATTGCGATCAATTTCTGCGAATTTGACTCGCAGTAGGATTTGCCGCTCCATTTTCGGTGTGGGCAGTTTCATGTTGTTCACAACTGTTTTGCCTAACGGAGCGACCATTGCCGCCACACGGTCAGCGATCGCCTGGGAACTAACACTTCCACCGAGGGTCACGGTATCCCGCAGAGCTTGAATTTGAATGTTTTCGTCTGGGAAAGTGCTTTTTAAGAGCTTCCGAAATGGCTCAAGGTTGTTTTCTACGGTTATCGCGTAAAACTCCCTTTGCCCGCTTCGTGACCAGACAATCAAAGTTGAACCACCGGGGGCCTTGGCATTGAGCAGGATCTCACGCGTGGAGACGGCTATATAGTCGGCAACTTCCGGATTACTGGTGGAGATCCGGCCGATGTCCTCGGGATAGTCAATCACCACACTCTTTCCGACAGTCAATTTCAATTCCTGCATGGACTGTGCCCAACCGCCCACAGTGAGCATCACCATAGGCAATGCCACCCGAATGAGCGTGGCGGCAACCGCAGACCGCAATATGTTCATAAATGCTTTAACCTTCGACATGCAAATCTCCAATCCCAATTTGTCTATTGACCGGACTTAAGCTGAGCGTACTTTTTCGATTGCCGATGCATTGTCAGTTTGCTCTGGGAGCTACCGTACCAATGGTTTTGATATTTCCACGGAATTCAACTATTTCGCTGGGTGGCGGTGGTGGCGGTGGGGGTGCCAAAGCCATCGGAACAGGATCCGCCTGTACTTGTCTTCGGACTACAGGTTTTGGCCTGCGCACAGGAGCCACTGTGTTGTCATCCACGCTATTGTTGCTGCTGTTATTGGTCATCTTTAATTTTGACGACGGTGCTTTGGTGTAGCCACCGAACAGTTGACCAACTTCTCGACCAGCAGTCTTGGACAGTTCGTTGTCGTTGCCATTGCGAAGAATTAACTGAATTCTGCCCTCGCTACCAGCGAGCGTGAGCGTTTCGGCTTGCTCGGGAGTGCACAGTAGCGTGACCGTAGTGGCATTAATCGGCTGACCTCGTGAATCTGCTTGAATTGCCTGACCAGCCGATAGCACCTGCATATTTTGTAGAACTGTAGTGGTCACCGTGCCTTCGCCACTAGGGGGACGACCGGTGGTGAGCACGTCGACTTTCATGCCAGGCATTACGAAGCCAGCAACGCCGACGACTTCATTCACTCGAATGGGAACCGCGCGCATGCCCACTGGGATTAGCGAAGGTAAGCCTTGATTGCCTCGTAGCGCCAGGCGGCCCTCAATGA
>JAYWBH010000327.1:0-5613 GCA_043781815.1 Bryobacterales bacterium
GGTTCGCCGCCTGTGTGCGAATCAATAACTCGTATACGAGGGGCTGTCATGTTATTGGTAGTTACTCAAGTCTGGTCGATTTGCGATTGCATGGCGAATAATATTCAGCACTTCCACACGCTCTGTACCTTCCACAACTAAGCGCGGTGGGCGAGTTAGTTCGCTGCCCAAGCCAAGCTCCGCGACGCACATTTTAATGTACTGCACCAGCTTGATTTTAGTATCAAGGTGGAGCAATGGCGTATACCAGCGGTACAATTCCCGAGCCTCCAACCAACGGCCAGCCATGGCCAGCTCCCACAGCACGCGGTTTTCATTGGGGAATGCGTTTACTAAACCAGAGACCCAACCTTCCGCGCCTAACAGGGCACTTTCCAGTACCAGATCGTCGACACCGCTGAACAGAATATAACGATTGCCGCAGACGTTACGAAGGTCGGTGATGCGGCGCGGATTGTCTGACGATTCCTTGATGGCCACAATCTTCGCTTCATCGGCAAGTTCCAAAAACATTTCCGGAGTGCAGTCAGCGTTGTAGGCTGGGGGATTGTTATAGATCATCACGGGAAGGTTTGAAGCTTGGGTGACGTCGCGAAAATGGGTTAGAATTTCTCGCCGGTCAGCTTTATAGACCATGGCTGGAAGAACCATGAGGCCATCCAGTCCAATCTTTTCTGCATCCGCGGCAAACCGTGCGGCGGTGGCTGTAGTGAACTCGGCGACACCTGTTAACAAGGGTACGCGACCGGCCACAACATCTTTTGACATACGCATGACGGCAAGTTTTTCAGCGACGTCAAGCGCAGTATTTTCGCCGACTGAGCCGAGCACGATCAGCCCGTGAACGCCGGCCTGAATCAGCATCTCTAAATGATTTGCGGTGGCTTCAAAATCAATTTCGTAGTTGGGTTTGAAGAAAGTACAGGCGGCGGGGTAAACGCCGTGCCAGTTTGGTCTCATGACTTAGAATCCTTGATAGAACTTCCAGTTTGCAACAAAGTCTTTCTCCACAGTGCGACCGGTAAGCGAAGCGCGCACCATCTCAATGGGGATGCGACCGGTTTTCAAAACGGCATCATGAAATTCGCGATTCTTCATTTTTCCGGAAACTACCAGTTCGCGATGAAGGGCACGGATTTGCAAGCCACCCAACATATAGGCGCATTGGTACAGTGGCGAATAATTCGATTCAAACGAACGGCGCACTTCGCCTGCGGCGTTTTCATATTCGTGTCCAACTTTGTTCACCAGAAAGTCAACGCACTCTTGCGCAGTCATTTTTCCTAGATGAAAGTTCAGTGAAAAAATAATGCGTGCACAACGGTGCATGCGCCAGAACAGCATGCCTATGCGGTTTTCAGCCGTTTTAGGAAAGCCCATGTCCCACAGTTGCAGTTCCCAATAGAGTGACCATCCTTCGGTCCAGAAGGGCGTGGCGAATGCTTGCCGATAGGGCCGGTAGCGGGCGGTCATGTAAGATTGCAAACGATGGCCGGGGATCAGTTCGTGATGCACTGTGGCTCGCGAAAAATGAATGTTGTTGCCGCGCATGCTCATCATTTTGTCTTCTTGCGACATGGTGTCAGTTGGGAAACTGATGATGATGGATTCCCCACCTAGAAAGAATGGGTTCAGCCGCTGTGCTTCGGGCGTCATCATCTGAACGCGCCAGGTGTCCATGGCTAGTGGAGGAATGGTGAGCAGATCGTGACTGGTCATGAACTCGGCGGCTTCGATTGCCTGCTGCATGATGAGTGCGGGCTGTTGGCCGGGAGGAACGTGCAGGGTCTTCACATGTTCCAGGGCTTTACGCCAATCGTCACCAAATCCTAAGTCACGCGAGGCACGCAGCATCTCCTTTTCGCACCAGGCGAACTCTTTGTTGGCGATGTCTATTAGTTCTTCGGGATTGTAATTGATCATTTCGGAACGTAATTCCGCCATCAATGCAGCGCGGCCAATGGGGTCGCCCAAAATAGTGTCTTTATCTTCCTTCTTCAAGCCTGCGACCTTTTCACGAACCAATGCCGAGTAAGTTTCCAGGTTCTTATCTAATTTTTTGTATGGATCGGCGACCCACCAGGAAAATAGCGGATCGTAACCGGTGTAGAAGCGGCTCCACTGTTCCAGATAGCCGCGCAACTGAGCAATGGTTTGCACTGCGCGGCGACCCATGGTGGGAGAAAGTTTCAAGTCCTCCGGTTTAGCTGAGGAGCGCAGCCACTTGGATACTTCATCCAACTGTTTGGAAATTTGAACCAGCGTAGTTGCGGCCTGTTTGGGATCTAATGGATCAACCCGTTGGCGTGCCTCTTTCAAATTGACTATGGAAGTGGCGAAGGGTAACAGCGGTTGGATCTCTTTGAATCTTTGCTGTTCGTTATCTAACTGCTGGATTGATCGGTGGAGCTTGTTGCGGAAGAGAACGTAATCAATACGAGCTTCCGGGGCAAGCGTGTTGTAATCCAATGTTTCAAGACCATTGAGCCAGGCGGTATAAAAACTGCTGAGGACTTTGCTGCGGGCTGGTGAAATGGTGACATCGTAGAACAGTTCAAAGTTACGTTCATCGGCGGCGAACCACTCCAACAAAGGGCGCAGGTCAGCAGGTTTGGGGCCCGCGAGTGAATTCAAATCAGGCGTGAGATAGCGGCCCGGTTCTGGTCGACGAGATTCAGAAAGCTGGGGCTGAGCGACGGCAGCACAAATCGACAAAAGAACAATACTAAGCAACCGCATGAAGAATTATTGCATTCTGGCTGGCTGGAATCCACATGCTTACTCGGTCAATTTACGTTCCGGAAGAAAATAAGCGATTGGAATAATTACGAAGATGGCATAGGAAATCTCAATAGAGAAAAAGGCCAAGCCCACCGAAGCAGCATAGCCCAGTAGCGACAGTGAATTCTTCAACTGTACACGGTGGTGATAACCGTACATATCTGTATCTTTGGTTTGCCGAAGCAGTTCCCAACGCAGCAACCAGAATGCAATGGAGCAAAGTGTAAGGTCCAGGCCATACACAGCAACGGGCAGGGAAGCATCTGGATGAACACCCATCCATGCAGTGGCGAATGGGATGAGAGACATCCAAAACAACAGATTGATATTCAGCCATAGTAAGTTGGTGGTAACAACTCGGAACGCGCGCATGAAGTGGTGGTGGTTGACCCACATGATAGCCACTACCAAAAAGCTAAGCGTGTAATCCAAAAACACGGGCATCAGTTTCCACAGTGCCGTTGCGTCTGATTCATGAGGCACTTTCAGTTCCAAAACCATGATGGTAAGGATGATGGCAATCACGCCATCACTGAATGCTTCCAGTCGGGTCTTGTCCATTTTGTTGGATTCCATAAACGCTCTTTGATTACCTTAGCGCAGTCGATGGCCGAAGCGAGAACACAATGAGCGCAACCACAACTGGCCATAGTAACAACTGGCCTGCGTGGAACTGAGCGATGTGTCGCGATTCGACAATGGGGCAATAAATGGTTTGTGAAAGCATCGCCGCGCTGGCAGCAAGCAGGCCGATGGACACAACTCGCCTGGGTTTCAAAACGACCACCGCGAACAATGCAGTGAGTAAGGCTGCGGGCAAAGATCGCGACCAGCACAACAATCCATTTCCATTGAAATTCATGTGAAGGCGTGGTTCAAAGATTTTACCGGCAGCAACGACGAACAATAAACAGAGGGTGATGGAAGCTACTGCGGGGATCCAACTGCGATTGGTTCGCAGTAGGAGAATGCTTACTAACCATACGATGGCAAGGGAAACAACTAGCAACAATTGTTCCTGAGGGCTGAGCATCTCCCAACCGGACGTTCCTCGCCATAATCCCAATGCGACGCCGGTCACAACACTTACAAGTACCACCAACGTGAAGCGCATAACTTGATTATGACGCGGGCAGAGAAATGCCATACTTTAAAATTCTGGAGAGTCGCTTTGCAATTGAATCGATTTAGCCGCACCACACTGCGATGGATTTTGGCAGGATTACTTGTGCCCTGCTTGCTATTCCAAGCAGCACTCTTGAGTCGTATTATTCAAGACATCTGGCAACCGCAGAATGCCGTCACAAAAGGGTTCACTCTCAGCGCTCCATGGCCAACGGTGGAAGCAGTATCCATTGCCAATCAAAAGTTGGGATTAACTACTGGGGATGTTCTTTTGGAAGTGGATGGCAAGCCTTTCCAGGGGCTTCAATCCATTTACAAGGCTGTGGGCACAAGGCAACACGGCGACAGTATGCCGATCAAGGTAAGGCAAAAAGACGGCACCGTTCGTGACCTTCGTGTTCGACTGGAAAACTACAACATCATGGAAAACCCATTGATTTGGGGGTCTATCCTGATCATCATGGGCGCGGTGACACCGTTGTTAAGTTTGGGCATGGGCTTTTGGGTGGCCTTTGTTCGCCCTACCGATCCGCTGGCTTGGATCTTTTTAGGGCTCACTATCAGTTTTGGACATTTCATGTTTTCCATGGATAGCTTTGGTATTTGGCCCGTAGCCATTGCCGCAATGCTGGTGTTTTTTCATGCGTTAATGCAGATGGCATTTTTCCTGTTCCTGTTTCTATTCGGACTCTACTTCCCATTTGAATGGGGATGGTCCATACGCTGGTGGTGGTTCAAATGGATTTTTATTCTGCCACTGACCGCCAACATCCTGCTTACCACGTCAGCCAATATGACCGCGTTTTTCGCCAGCGAGGATAGTTTGCTGATTACCCTTTTAGCTAAAACATCCAATTTATTCCTGGTTGTTACCTACGCCGGAATCAGTGCTTTTTTCTGGGCTCTTTCTGAAAAGCGAGCGCGATCCAAAGACCCCGATTCCAAGCGCCGCTTGCGAACACTTTTTGTAGGCTCCTTCATTGCATTGACGCCGATTGGGGTGGACATTCTATACACCTTGATTAGCGGAAAACCGCGCGGAGAAGTTGGTCATATTGTCTGGCTGCTCTGCTTGTTTTTACTCAACCTTTTCCCAGTAACACTTGCCTATGTGGTGGTGGTTCACCGTGCGTTTGATCTGAAGGTAGTGATTCGTCAAGGGCTGCAATATGCGCTGGCACGCGGGGGCGTCCGCTTTCTTACAGGAATTTTTATGCTCGCCGTTATTGGTGCGGCAACCCTACGAGCAACCACTCCTGGTTCCCGGCCAATAGAGGTCTTCCAAACATTTGCCATCGGAATTGGTGCCGCTGCGTTGATCCTGCGCGGTCGAGAAAAAGTATTCTCCTGGGTGGATAAACAATTCTTCCGCGAAGCCTATGCAGCGGAGCAGGTGCTGAGCGATTTAGGGGAATCGGTAAGGTCCATTGTTGATCGTAAAACGCTGCTTGAAACAGTAGCCCACCGCCTTGCCGAAACATTACATATTGATCGCGTGGCCATGATGCTGTCTGGCGATACTGGCTTTCGTCCTGCCTATGCGCTGGGCTACGGACTGCCGCCGGAAGTAGAGTTCAGTTCCTCGTCATTTACAGCAAAAGAATTGGCCAAGCAGCGCACGCCGATTCCTGTCTACTTTGATGATGAAAATAATTGGGTGATGCGCGAAGGCCTTTCCGAGCAGGAACGCGGATGCTTGCAGAGATT
>JAYWBH010000328.1:0-1746 GCA_043781815.1 Bryobacterales bacterium
CCAAAGTGTGGACGCCATCTGCGTGGGTGGGCCAGCAGGCTTGGGTTCTTCGGGCATTAGATTTCGGTAATCACCTTAGGATGACATAGCCAGGGACTCGAATCCAAACGGATTGGATGCTAAGGTGCCAATCTCCAGGGTGAATGGGGAGTATGCGGAGGCCAACGGCGGTTTCAAGGAAGCTGAAATACGAACAGCCGACTTGGACCATCCTCGGGCAACAAATACAATTTGCCGCCGAACATCGTCATTCCTTCATTCGTAAAAAGGACACCACGATCCGTCTTCCCTGCGGTTACTCGCTTCAACAAATTAAGGTCGCGCGGATTCAACCAATCAATAGCCCCGGCGTTCTTGCCCAGCACGCCACTGGCGATTAATTGGCCTTGGCGGAATTTCATGTCCTGATAGTGCGTGTTTTGCGGATTCTCCTGCCTGGTTAACTGCGCACCTTTCAAAGACCAGGTATAAATTTGCCGAGCATCCCAGTTGCCACCTATCAATTTCTTCCCATTTATTGCGACGCAACCAATGTGATCGTCAACCGTAAAGTAAGATCGCAGCAACAGCGTCTGCTTATCGCGCTGCTCAATCCTAGACCGCCCAATGCGCTTGTACTCGGCCACCGGAACCCACAGGGAACTCCCTTGAAGGGACATTCCGCCAGGATGAAACATGTCTCCGCTATCGACTCGGACGGTTTGCAGTAATTTCCCGGTAGCAATTTCGAACAAATGAAGATGCCCCGTTTTAGCTTCTTTATTGACAGAAGAAACCCATAGACGACGTCCATCCGTTTCGATGCCTTGCACATGCTGAAGAGGCGCGTTCAACGGATAAACAAGCGGGGCACCGAAGCTGTCCAATGTCAGAATAACTTGGGCAAGAAGTAAGAACATAGTTACTAAGTCAGCTCCACCACATAGACTTGCGGAAATCCTGACACGTCGCTGGTGAACACTACCTTCGATTCGTCGCTACTAAAACTCGGGTGCGGGTGCGTCCATTGCGGCCCGTATACAGTGTCTGTAGCCACTTCCATCCAACTCAACGTGCCTTCACTCTTCGCCGCACTCTGCGCAGCCGCAAAGTCCGCTGCCAGCGCATAGCGAGACTGTTTCCA
Source organism: Bryobacterales bacterium (assembly GCA_043781815.1). GTDB lineage: Bacteria > Acidobacteriota > Terriglobia > Bryobacterales > Bryobacteraceae > JANXSF01. Next base: position 1,124 of record JAYWBH010000328.1, read on the forward strand.
TTGGCTGCCCTGGTTGCTGGAATCCGATACGCAAACCAACTCCCGCTTCCCATTGGCCACATCCACCAGAAAGATCCCCTGGTCAGGATGATTGGTATCGCACAGTATCTTTGACCCAGCTTTGTTCGGCGTGATGTGCCAGGCATTGAACTCGGCAATGGTGCGATGCTGCCGCGTCTGCCAATTCATGGCACATAGTGCCTTCGGCCAAACGGTGTAGGCCAAGTCACCAGTTTTTCCTAGAAACGTTTCATGAACAAGGAACTGCTCATTATCGTGAAGATGCAAGCACTCCAGGCCACTTCCATCGCGGCGGACACGATGCATTCGCGGTGCAGGATCGCCTGAAAATTCGATCCATTCCGCGTCTGTGGGATGAAATTGTGGATGAATCACCGTGCGTGGAAACGGGATAATATTCCAGCCTGTGCCATCCGCTTTTCCTACAGCCAATCCGCTAGTGGGACCTTGTTTAATGGCCATCACCAACCATTCCCCGTTCGCGCCCAACGATGGTTCACCAATCTGGGCGCCCACAAATTCCACAATCAGGCGTTCCTCTAAAGTGTGGCGGTCAAGCTCCCACAACCCTGAACCACGAACAAAAAAGATGGTCGCGCCAT
>JAYWBH010000329.1:0-5598 GCA_043781815.1 Bryobacterales bacterium
CCGTTTTGGAACGATATTCAAAAGCTCGCAGGGCACAATGGCAAAGCTCCCGCAGGGCGACCTGAATCGGTTAACCACAATAAGCCGCCTTCTTATCACATCCGTGAAATCTTCAGAATTGGCACTTGCAAAGGAGACTATTCCAAACCACGTGATGCTAACCGCATACTAACCGGCAAGGATCTGAAAGTGGCTGCAGACCAATGCCCAGAACTCAAGGCTTTCCTCAACACAATTCTCACTTTGAGCGGTGCTGCAACGCTATGAATTAGAATAGAAAGTTCCCCATGGACGTTTCAATAACCCCTGCTTCTTCCCTCAACGGTGCTGTGCGCCTGCCTGGTGACAAATCCATTTCGCATCGCTATGGAATGCTTTCTGCCATTGCCGAAGGCCCTTCCACGCTGCATAATTATTCCACTGGTGCTGATTGCCATTCCACCCTGAACTGCATGGAGAGTCTGGGAATCAATATTCAAAGAGACGGAACCGACATCACCGTTCAAGGTCAGGGACTTCACGGGTTGAAGGAATTTGCAGGCACCCTCGACGCCGGTAATTCGGGTTCCACCATCCGCATGCTCAGTGGCATTCTTGCCGGGCAACAATTCACTTCGCGCATTGAGGGCGATGAATCGCTGGCGCGCAGACCCATGGCCCGCATCATGAAACCGCTTGCCGAAATGGGCGCGGTGATTACGGCGCGCGATAGCAGCTACACTCCACTGGTGATTCAGGGCCGCAAGCTGAAAGCCATCGATTACACTTCCCCGGTGGCCAGCGCGCAAGTGAAAAGTTGTATCTTGTTCGCGGGCCTCTATGCCGACGGCGTGACCACCGTGCGCGAATCCATCAAGACTCGCGATCATAGTGAAATTGCGCTGGAAGGCTTTGGCGCAGAGATCAAAGTGATCGGCAAGAATGTGTCCATCACTGGAGGCAAGCCGCTCACCGGTCGTGAACTGACCATTCCTGGCGACCTTTCCTCTGCCGCATTCTTCCTGGTTGCAGCCACCATGGCCAAGCAGGCGCGCGTTTTGATCACTGGCGTGGGCTTGAATCCAACTCGCTCCGCACTGCTCGATTTTTTGGTTGGGGGTGGTGCCAACATCAAAATCCAAGACATCCGTTCCGATGGCGGCGAACTGACTGGAGATCTTCTGGTTCAAAATTCAAAATTCCAAGGTGGCTTTGTAGATCGTGATTTGGCTGCTGCCCTGATCGACGAACTACCTGTGCTAGCCGTGCTGGCCGCTACGAGCGAAAACGGAATGACCGTTCGCGATGCTGCCGAACTTCGTGTGAAGGAAACAGACCGCATCGCCACCGTTGCCGAAAACATGCGTCGCATGGGGATTGAAATTTCTACCTTTGAAGATGGCTTCCACGTTCCTGGTAAGCAGCAGTTCCAGGGTGCTGAAGTGGAATCGTTTGGGGATCATCGCATAGCCATGGCGTTTGCTGTTGCCGGACTTTCCGCTACCGGCCAGACCATCGTTAAGGAAGCCGAAGCAGCTTCGGTTTCGTTTCCAGAGTTCTACAATTTGTTGAATCACCTTCGGGGATAAAACGATGGGCTTGGCTATCCTGGTTTGGATTTTGACCGTCGGCGTGATCTCTCTCTGCGTCGGCGGAGTGTGGTGGTTCCCTGCCCCCATTTCCCAACACGCCTTCAATTTCGACACCCACTTTTCCAGGATGCTGTGGGTGGCCGGTGCCATCTTCTTATTGGCGCAAGGCTTGCTGGGTTACGCCATCTTACGATTCCGTGATCAAGGTCGCCCTGCCACACACAGCGAAGGCAACACCAGGCTGGAGGTTGTTTGGACCATGGTCACCGCCGTGGTATTCATCGGCTTTGCGCTGATCGGCAACAAGATTTGGGCCAGTGTCCACATGGATAAATCTGGCGATGCACCGATCAAAATTGAGGTCCTGGCCAAGCAGTTTTCCTGGAATTTTCGTTACCCTGGACCGGATGGCAAACTGGGGCGCACCGATGTGAAGTTCATCCGCGATTCCGCTGGCAACCCATTTGGCATTGACGCCCAAGACCCCGCAGGCCGAGATGATGTGATCTCCAGCGCCATTCGCGTTCCACGTGGAATCTTAGTGGAACTCACCTTGCGATCTCGCGATGTGATCCATAATTTCTTTGTTCGGGAACTGCGTCTGAAACAGGATATTGTTCCGGGCATGGCAATTCCTTTGCGATTCAAGGCGGATAAAGAAGGTACCTATGAAGTGCCTTGTTCGGAGCTATGCGGATTGGGACATCATCAGATGCGCACCACGCTGATCGTAATGTCTCCTGAAGATTTTCAGAATTGGCTGAAGGATGAAGACAGGAAGCCGCGATGAAAATCTTTTCCACTGATCACAAGGTCATCGGCAAACAATACCTCACGCTGGCATTCTTCTCAGTCGTGCTGGGCATTGCGCTGAGCCTCATCATGCGGTTCCATCTGATCCGGCCAGACGCCAAAATAAGTTGGTTCGCCACGCTATGGCCGGTTGGTGCAACAGGCGGCATCATGACCCCCGAACTGTATTTATCATTGATGACCATTCACGGCACTCTCATGGTTTTCTTCGTACTCAGCACGGCTCCACAAGGCGGCTTTGGGAACTACTTTCTGCCACTGCAAATCGGCGCACCAAACATGGCCTTCCCCGTGTTAAGCATGCTTTCCTTTTGGACAACGTTCCTGGCATTGATGGCCCTACTCGCTTCATTCGCAGTGGAAGGCGGTGCGCCGCTGAGTGGCTGGACGGCCTACCCTCCGCTATCGGCATTGGGACAAGTTGCAGGGCCTGGGCAAGGGCTGGGGATGGATTGTTGGATAGTCAGCATCGCACTGTTTTCAATCGCGTCGCTGATGGGGGCCATCAACTTCATCACTACGATATTAGATATGCGCACCCAAGGAATGAACCTGATGCGCATGCCGCTCACCTGTTGGGGTTGGTTCGTCACAGCCATCATCAGCTTGCTGGCTTTCGGTGTGTTGTTGGCTGCGGGCATACTGCTCTTTATGGACCGCAACCTGGGCACCAGCTTCTTCATCCCCACAGGCTTGGTGGTTAGTGATCAACTACAAAACCATTCTGGCGGATCGCCTATTTTGTGGCAACATTTGTTCTGGTTCTTTGGCCACCCGGAAGTCTACATCGCCATTTTGCCGGGCATGGGAATTGTTAGCACGGTGCTTTCCGTATTCGCACGCAAGCCTGTGTTTGGCTATCGGGCCATGGTGTATGCCATGTTCGCCATCGCCATACTGGGCTTCTTCGTATGGGGACATCACATGTTCATCAGCGGCATGAGCCCTTATTCCTCCATTGCCTTCAGCCTGATCACCCTGGCCGTTGGTGTCCCTTCTGCCATAAAAACATTTAACTGGCTGGGAACCATTTGGGGCGGCAAAATTCGTTTCACTACTTCCATGCTGTTTGCACTGGGCTTTGTTTCCGTATTTGTAAGCGGAGGCCTGACTGGCTTGTTCCTGGGGCAGCCCGCCATTGATTTGTACTTTCACGACACTTACTTCGTGGTTGGACACTTTCACATGATCATGGGTGTGGCTGCCATCTTCGCCATCTTCAGTGCCATGTACTTTTGGTTCCCTAAAATGTATGGGCGGATGATGAACGATAACCTGGGCCAAGTACATTTTTACCTGACATTCATTGGCGTCTACGCGATTTTCATCCCCATGCATTTTTTGGGAATCCTGGGTGCCCCTCGCCGCTATGCCGATTTCAAAGAACTGGAGTTCCTGGCGAAATCGGGGATCTTGCAGAAGATCACAACCTATTCTGCGTACTTCACCGCAGCCGTTCAACTGTTATTCTTTGGAAATTATTTCTACGCCAAGTGGCGCGGACCGCTGGCCCCAATCAATCCATGGGATGCCACAACTCTTGAATGGACAGAGCCTTCCGAATCGCCGGTGGTGAACCATGCTCCCGACGTCTACTCCTTACCAGGCGAGGAAAAAGACTTCGTCATGCAAACGGATCAATGATACAGAAATGACATGCAGAAATCGAAAACAGCAGTTGCATTATTACTGATCGCAATCGGCATGGTGTTCGCATCATTGACGTCGGCAATGGTGGTTCGTCGCGGCTTAGGTGGCGATTGGAAGGCTCTCCCATTGACTGCCCTAAGCGTGGGAAATGTGTTGATTCTGGTGGCATCCAGCGTAGCGTTAGAATTTGCACGACGACAAAAGTCCAGCGCCCTATGGTGGCTCGCTTGTGGCCTGGGCCTGCTGTTCTTATCAGTGCAGCTTGTGGTTTGGCGGGATCTGATGATTGCTGGATTCAACGTAGCCACCAATCCGTCCAGCAGCTTTTTCTACTTGATCTCCGCCCTGCATGGGGTCCACGCGCTGGGTGGACTGATCGCGCTGGCCACCACCCGTGCCATTGCAGCAACCTGGTATTGGCACGGCATGTCCATCCTTTGGGTTTACCTGATGCTGCTGTTCCACTGGATGCAGTAATGGCAGCGATCCCGATCCTGCTGGCCCAATGTGTGATGTGCGCACGCACCGCCGCAGCCCAAAATCTGGAACGTGTGGCCGTGCTTAACCAAGGAATTTTAATCCTCCTCATTCCACCACTGGCCGCTTTTGGGGCCATTTTGCTGATGTCGTGGCGACGCCGTTAGGTCATCCAGCGCCATCTTGCAGCGGCCAAATCGCGTGAAAAGGTCTATTTACGCCACTTTTAAGGCACCAAGATGAAAAAAAGCCCCAAAATAAGCCATATTGCTCATTTATCCTCTTTACAGCACGCGGTAAGTTGGCTTATGATGAGGGTGCTTGTGGTCGAGAGAACATTTTTACTCTAAAATGTTTTTGGGGCCGCGGCTAATCCCCTGCCCACAAATTGCAGGTACGTAACGGATGACAAGGAGTCCACTATGGCAGCAGCAGTTCGAATGACCCAGACCCAATTGATTAAGGAAATCGCCACTTCGGCCGGAATCGCCAACAAAGTAGCGAAGCAGATTCTTGAAACAATATCCGCCATCGCGGTTCGTGAAACCAAGAAAAACGGCGTGTTCGTTGTTCCTGGCATCGGACGTCTTGTCCGTGTGGACCGGAAAGCGCGCGTTGGCCGTAACCCAGCAACCGGTGCATCCATCAAGATCCCAGCAAAGAAAGTGGTGAAGTTCCGCATCGCCAAGGCCGTCAAAGACGCCATTGTTCCACCCAAAGTTAAGAAATAGTTTTCCACCTCCCCCTGAGGTTTGTGTGTCGAGTGTGTCGAGTGTGTCGAGTATTTCAAAGAAGAGAGGATAGTGCTTAGTACGGATTCCCGCATCCGTGCCCATCGCGCAAAAATCCTGTGCTGAATATGAAAACCCCGCTTAGCCTTTGGGCTCTAGCGGGGTTTTTGTTGTTGATAATTCCCGATTTTGAGATCCGCGCAACTTGCGTGCGGTTCTGGAAGCCTATCCCTGCTTCTTTTCTTCGGCAGCTTTCTTCTCGTCATCCTTCAAGGCAGTCTTGAAGTTGCGGATGCCTTCGCCCAAACCCTTAGCCAGTTCTGGAATTTTGCTGCCGCCAAACATCAGCACAGCAA
>JAYWBH010000330.1:0-5597 GCA_043781815.1 Bryobacterales bacterium
CGACGCTGGTTACGGTAAAGCACAACGGCAAATTGGTGGACGCCGTGGCTCAGGTTACCAAAACGGGCTTCACTTTCCTGTTTGAAAGAACTACAGGCAAGCCGCTGTTCGATATTGAGGAACGGCCTGTTCCGGCCAGTGAAGTTCCTGGGGAAGCGGCCTATCCAACCCAACCATTTCCGGTAAAACCACCGCCGTACAACCGCCAAAGTATGAAGGCGGACGAAATCACCAATGTTACTCCGGAATCGCACGGTTATTGCGCAAAGTTAGTGGAAGATGCCGTATTTGGGAGCCTTTACACGCCGGTGGGCATGAAGCCTACTGTGTTGTTTCCAGGCACCAATGGTGGAGCGAACTGGGGCGGAGCGTCTTTCGATCCGGAAACACATACCCTCTACGTGAATTCGATGGATGTGGGGATGATTTCACGAATGGTCAAAATGCCAGAAGGATCAAAAATTCCGTATCGCACGCGCAGTGTTGGCGGTGGCCGGTTCTGGGATAAAAACAGATTGCCGTGCCAGAAACCACCATGGGGAAATTTGACCGCCATCAATCTGGACACCGGGGAGTTCCGCTGGCAGAGTGTCCTGGGCGTAGTCGATTCGCTGTTGGAGAAGGGAATTCCGCCAACAGGCACTTCAAACATGGGTGGATCGATGGTTACCGCCGGAGGGCTGGTATTTATTGGAGCCACGGACGATAGCCGGTTCCGCGCCTTCGACAAGGAGACAGGGAAAGAGTTATGGACCGTGAAAATCCCGGCCAGCGCGCACGCCACGCCGATGACGTTTTACTCGAAAAAGACGAAAAAGCAGTATGTTCTGATCGCCGCAGGGGGGGGCAACAAATACAACGATACATATTCCGATTCCTTAGTAGCCTTTGCCTTGCCATAACCCTCTGCGGGGCCGACGTTGAGGGGCCGTTTAACCATAAAAAGCACGTGCCATTGAAACTGAAGTGCATAGGATGTCACGTTACGGCAGAAAGCGGAGATTTGGCGTCGTTTCCCAAAGTGGCGCAGTGTAAGACCTGCCATGTTGAGATCAGCGAGAGGATGATTCCATCCCAACGGCTTTACAGTTTGCCGGATTTCGTATTTTTTGCCCATGGCAATCACGCCGCGGCAAAGGTTGAATGCGCCACTTGCCACGGCGATGTAGGAAAGCAAGACAAATTAGAGCTTGCGCAAGCTTTGAAGATGAAATGGTGCGTTGACTGTCACAGGCAGAATAAGGCGGTGACCACCTGCAATACTTGCCACGAACTGGGCCAGTAAGGTCTGTTGTCCGAACTGAAAAGGGGATTTTATGTTGAATATGAAAGCTGTCGGCAGCACTACGTTTATCCTGCTGGCTGTGAACCTATGCTGGGCACAGGAATTTCGCGGCACCATCAGCGGGCGCGTCGTCGATCAGCAGGGAGGCGTTGTTGCCAACGTGAAGATCAAGAGCCTGCAAACCCAAACGGGCGCTAAGTCGGAAACCATTTCCGGCGGCGATGGCCAGTTCGTTATTCCGTTCCTCACACCGGGGAGCTACGAAGTTACGGCAGAATATTCAGGCTTCAAGCGGTACATCCGCAAAAATCTGCAAGTTGAGACCAACGTACATCTTTCATTGGATATCGCATTGGAATTAGGGCAATCTGCGGAATCAGTGACGATCACCTCAGATACGCTGATGCTGGAAACCGCTAGCGCTTCGGTAGGCCAGGTGATCACATCACGACAAATTGAAAATATGCCGATGGCAGGCCGCACGCCACTAGTGCTCGCGCAACTTTCTTATGGCGTCATCCCTACCAGCGATCCCAAATTCTACCGCCCCTTCGACAACGCAGGCCCGTCAGATTTTTCGATGGGAGGCACACCCGGCCGCAGTAATGACCTGCTGTTGGACGGTGCGCCAAATACAACCGGCAACAACCGAGTTGCCTATAATCCCCCCGTGGATGCTGTGGCTGAAATGAAAGTGGAGGTATTTAATACCGATGCGGCGTATGGCCATTCCGGCGGCGGAACTGTGAATGTCGTAATGAAGGGCGGGACCAATTCGTTCCACGGATCGCTGTACGAATTCAATCAGGTTTCCAGACTGGCGGCAACTCCGTTCTTTACGAATCTGGCAGGTCTGACCAAACAGGTAACCCGGTTCAATCAATATGGCGGAACAGTGGGCGGGCCTATCTCCATCCCCAAGGTCTTTAGCGGACACGACCGGCTGTTTTTCTTCTTCGGCTACGAAGGCATCAAGGATTCCATTCCCAATCCCAGCACTCACACAATGCCCACCCCGGCAGAACGTACCGGCGACTTTTCTGGGCTACTGCGCAGCGGTGCAAACTATCAAGTTTACGACCCGCTGACCGGTGTTGTGGAAGGTTCAAGAATCCGCCGATCGCCATTTCCCAACAACGTGATTCCAACAAATAGGCTAAACCCGATTGCACTGAACTACCTGCAGTTTTATCCCCAGCCCAACCAGGGCGGACGCTCCGACGGCGGAGACAATTATCTTTCCAATACGGATGGAGAGATCAACAGTTTCGGCGGGTATCTGGGCCGTATGGATGTCAATTTCAGTTCCCGGAACAAGCTGTTCATCAACACGCGGTTTAATGACCGTTTGGGATCGAAGGGGAATTTTGTAGGCCGCAGCCCGTTGGATCAGACCGCGATTCTTGGGTTGAACCGGACAAACTGGGGATCCACCTTGGATGACGTCATTACCATAAATCCGACAACTGTGCTTGATACGCGCTTGAACTGGACCCGTTTTGAAGAACCCAGACCGAATTTCAGCACCGGTTTTGATTTGACCTCACTTGGGTTTCCGGCCTCCATACTAGCCGCGGCGCCGAAGAAAGTGTTGCCTGCAACCAGCATGGATCGCTTTCGGGGAATAGGGGATTCAGGCGGCGTGGAGTTGCCGTTTGACAGTTACCAGATCTTCTCAACCATCACTCACGTTACAGGCAATCACACGTTGAAAGCAGGCGTCGACCTGCGCTGGGCACGGGAAAGCGGCATCGATTTTGGCTACGCCAGCGGAAACTATTCCTTCAGCACAAACTGGACCCGAGGTCCGCTGGACAATTCAACGGGCGCGCCACTGGGGCAGGATTTTGCTTCGTTCCTTCTGGGACTACCCACTGGCGGCGGTCTGGACAAGAACTCGTTCCGCACCAATCAGGCTGGCTACTATGCGCTGTTTATACAGGATGATTACCGGATTCGCCCCAACCTGACCTTGAACCTGGGCTTGCGGTATGAACGCGACCTTCCTACCACCGAACGTTTTAACCGGTCGGTTAACGGCTTCGACGCAACTACGCTGAACCCGATCAATGCAGCAGCCGGCGCCGCTTACAACCGCAATCCGATTGCTGAAATTCCGGCAGGCCAGTTCCGCGCTCCCGGTGGCCTGCTGTTCGCCAGCAGCTCAAACCGGGAAATTTACCGCACGCACTCAAAGTACATTGATCCCCGTATTGGCTTTGCCTGGACCCCGGCGCTACTTGGAGGGAAAACTGTGATTCGCGGGGGTGCTGGGATCTTCATTTTCCCATTCAATACAACTGGCGTAAACCAGATCGGATTTAGTCAAAATACGGCATTGGTGCCGACACAAAATTCGTACCTCAGCCCCTACGCCACCCTGAGCAATCCTTTTCCGACAGGTTTTCTGCAGCCGACTGGCTCTACGCTTGGGCTCGCCACGTTCTTGGGCAAGAGCCTGACGTTCTTCAATCCAGAACCGCTCAACCCCTACTCCGTCCGTTGGAACCTCAGCATCCAACGGCAGATGACGAAGAACCTGATTGTGGAAGCTGGCTATACCGGCAATCACGCAGTTCACTTGGGGGTGAACCGGGAACTGAACTTTATCCCGCGCCCATACCTGAGCAGTACGACCGTCCGTGACCAGGCCACGATCGACCGTCTTTCCGCTAACGTGACCAACCCTTTCAGCGGACTGCTTCCTGGGACCAACATTAATGGAACAACCATTGCCCGATCGCAACTGCTGCTGCCCTATCCGCAATTCACAAGCATTACGGCACAAAATATGAGCGATGGCAGTTCCTATTTCCACGAACTGGGCGCCCGGGTGGAGCAGCGGTTTTCCGGTGGTTTTTCGCTGCTGGGCAATTATCAGTACTCACGTCTGATGGAGAAACGAAGCCGCCTGAATGCTTCGGATCCTGCATATGAAAAGAGGATTGCGGCTGAAGACCGGCCTCAGCGGCTTGTGATCAGCGGCAGCTACGATCTGCCGTTCGGTAAAGGAAAGCGATTCCTGTCGAGAACCAATCGGCTGATGGACGCAGCAGTTGGCGGCTGGATTGTGAATTCCATTTACACGGTGCAGCCTGGTCCGGCGATTGTCTGGGGCAATCTCATCTATTTGGGCGGTGATCTACAATTGAACACGAGAAACATCGACAAAGCGTTCGAAACCACTCGTTTCAACACCAATTCAACGCAGCAACTTGCCTCGAACATTCGCACTTTTTCAAGCCGCTTCAATAACCTGCGTGCCGATGGTGTGAATAATATGGATGCTTCTTTGCTCAAGAATTTCACCTTGGTGGAACGGATGAAAGCGCAATTCCGTTTTGAAGCTTTCAATTCATTGAATCGGGCTGAATTTGATGTACCGAACTTGAGCGCCACAAGTTCTGCTTTCGGCAGAACGCAGGCTCAGGCGAATCTTTCGCGCAGAATTCAAATGGCCCTGCGTTTGGTGTTCTAATCTTATTTAACTGCCTGTCCTACTAACAGGTATTGGAGAAAACTATCTTGAATCGAATAGGAATGTTGTTTGGATCCGTGCTTTGTGCGGCAATTGCCACAGGCCAGGGCATCAATTGCGGTTTCAGCGGCTACAAGCCGATGGACGGCTTGAAAGCACAGATGCATGGCGGTGTCCTAGAAGTCACCTGGCTGGGAGAGCGGAAGGAAACTCTTCAAGCGACTTTCAATATCGTTGGTGGCAAACCAATGGTGGAGGAACTGTCGGCAAAGAAGGCTGGTGGCAAATGGATTGTTCTGGGGCAAAAACTGAGCCCGGAATTTGAAATCACCAGCGGTGTTCGTCGGCTCTCTGAACAGCAGATGGCCCCAATGCGCGAGTTGGGCATTCAAATAACGCCCGAAGTGATTGAAAAAGAAAAGTGGAACGCATTCTGGGATGCTCCCTTGATGGTTCCCGGTCGTAATGGCACCAATCTTGACCTTCCCCGCAAGCCAGAGGAAATTCGCAAATCGTGGGCTGAATACAAGGTTTCAGCTTGTGAAGTGAAAACCGACGGTGCCCGGCTGGAAGTTTCGTTTCCCGGGTTGAATGTGGGCGTTTTTTCTGGCGGGCTGCAATACACCGTCTATCGCGGAACAAACCTGCTGCGGCAGGAGATCATCGCAAAGACCACCGAGCCCTCAGTGGCCTATAAATATGTTGGCGGGTTGAAGGGATTTTCAACTGGTGACAACACGCGCGTGGTTTGGCGCGATAGCTCGAGAGGTTGGCAGCAGTACGAATTCGGTGGTCCGGTAAATCAACAGCCGGTGGGCCTGGTAGCCCGCAATC
>JAYWBH010000331.1:0-5590 GCA_043781815.1 Bryobacterales bacterium
TGCCCGAACCGCTAACTGGTGGAATGGTGCAAAATACTAATAGCCAGGTGGGCCAAATCAGATGATCGAAGTGGGCCAGGCCGGAATAGCGAACTCAAACATACCTGACTCTGGTGCAGGATCAGCGCAACGAGGATATTTCCTGCATGCCCAATATCTGCAATTTCACCACCCCATCACCGGAGAACAAATCAACCTTGAGGCAGCTTTGCCGTCCGAATTGTCCAGCAACGCGTAGCCTTATCCTGAGAGCCTGGTGGCACTCACAGGATTGGCGCTGGAGGACAACGGGATGCGGAAAGGGCTTACGAGAAAACCGAAGTGAGTGCCGCAACTTCCCTACAAGCCTCCCAAGACTCCGAAGCTGACGATTGGAGGCGGCTGCGCGAACCGTGAATTGCACTATTCAAACAGCTCCGCGTGAGTTCCAGTTCGGACCAGAATCAACGCGGTTTCCGTCACCCGATAGAGCAACAGCCAATCAGGCTCGACATGGCAATCCCAATGCCCTGTCCAGTTCCCGCGCAATGGATGGGGTCTGCAGCGAGTAGGTAGCGATTGCTGCGATTGGAGCAAATTCACCACTGTCTCCAGCTTGTCCAGGTTCCGGCCTTGCTTCCCAACACGTTTGGAGGTCTTTCTCAAAAGCCTTCGTTGTGAGAAGGGAGAGTGACACTAGACCTTAGCACGCAGTTCACGGAAAGACCGATACCGATTCAGCCCCTTCGGATTGTTTGCCTCCATCATGGCGGCAGTGGTCTCTGCGTTCGGAATAGAGACAGGGAAGGGCAAGCCCTTGTAGAGTTCCACCTGTTTCAGAAAAAGCCGAATCGCCTCGGTAGTCGAGATGCCGATTTCCGAAAACACACGCTCTGCGGACTCCTTCAATTGCGGATCGATACGAGCGTGGATCATCCTTGTTTTCGTGGCTGGATGTGGCATTGAACCTCTTCCTTGATTGTATCTCGTTTGAGACCTTCTAGAAAACTCGGTCGGAGAAAACCCGGTCAGCCTGAACTTACCCTTTAACCATGATGTGAAATGGAGGCAGAGCGTTCCGTAGGGTAAACGGGAGGTATGCGCAGTATCTGAATGCTGGACGGCGACGTACCGGACACCAGTGACAGAACCGCTATTTCTCTTGCCCGGTGTCGGGAGGAAATTGTATCGCGCTACACGGAGTGGAATCCGGTGCGAGCAGCTATGGTGGATAGACCGCAGGAGTACAAATGGTCGAGCGCAGCGGCGCACTTGATTGGCCCCGGTGCGGAGCGAATCCCCTTATTAGATTGGACTTATTGGAGTAACCTGGGTGGAGGCGAAGAATGGAAACGCCGATTGGAAATGACAGAAGATGTGCGCGATGTGCAGCGTTTGAGACGCGCAACATACGCCGGATCTCCGTTGGGTTCCGAGGGTTTTGTGGCAGAAATAGAGGAAAGATTTGGACGTCAATGGAGGACGCCCGGTCGTCCAAAGAAGGATGTGGGAAAAGCCGAAAAGGGGACAGGGCGGACTGCCTCAATATCGGCAGGGTGAAAAGGTGTAAGATCAGGCTGACCGAGTTTTCTGGACCGAGTTTTCTGACCGAGTTTTCTGAGTTTTCTGAGTTTTCTTCTAAGCGTGGCAACATGAGGAAACTTCATGCGTATTTGGAAATCGACGCTATTGAGAATCACCGTGGCTGTTCCGGCGCTGGTCGCTTTATATGCGGCTGTGTTGTGCTTTCCGCAGCCGCTGTTCTTATTTTCCGTGTGCGCGAATAGTCTGATCCTTCATTCCGACCGGCCATTTTCAGAGGACGCCGCCAGGCAAGTCCTTCAACTGGCCAAGGCGAAACTCGCAAAATCCTCCCTGGCTGCGAATCGTCAGGACTTCGACATATTCGTCTGCAATTCGCGTTGGCGGCAGGTGTTGTTCTTCAATAAGGACTACGGCGTTGGCGGCGTTGCACCTTATCCGCTGACAGCTAACGTCTTTCTTCGTGACGCTGCAATTGAGCAGAACAGGCTTGTATCGCCGCGCGGAATTCCGGTTGCGGGAGACCGGACGCTGGACTATTTCATCGCACACGAGATCACGCATCAACTCACCGGCCGGGCTTTGGGTCCTCTCCGTTACTACAGACTGCCACAATGGGTGCGCGAAGGCTACGCCGATTACGTCGGCAAGGGTGATACGTTCAACTATGGGGAGGCGAGGCGTGCGTTTCTGGCTGACGTGCCCGAGATGAACTGGGAGAAGTCGGGTCTTTATTGGCGTTTTCACCTGCTGGTAGCCCACCTACTAGACCACCGGGGATGGACCGTGGAGCGCTTGTTGAACGATCCTCCGTCGCAGCAGACGGTCGAGGCATTTGTACGAATGGAAAATCCGTAACCACGGGATGGAATACTGGGTCAGCCTGAACTTACACCTTTTCGACTCAGCTCTACACTGCGCGACTGGTCGTAACTCATTCCCAACGTGTATCCAAGTCACCTGACGATGCTGACGTTTATGTTATTATTTAGTTGTGGTTCTCGTTCGGGAATATATTGACAATGCTGGACGAAGCCCCTTTGGAAAGTGGCTCCGGGCACTCAACGTTCAAGCAGCCGCGAAGGTGGCCACGGGGCTTGAACGAATTGCGGATGGCAACTTGTCGAACGTCAAACCGGTTGGGCAGCGGTGTTCTCGAGTACAGGATCGATTTTGGCCCTGGCTACCGTATTTACTTCGGGCGGGACGGCGAACGTCTCGTAATTCTGCTGGCCGGTGGCACGAAAAAGCGGCAGCAAGAGGACATTGGCGCGGCAAAGGCAAACTGGACTGACTACCGGAAGAGAAGGGACTAGGAGATAACATGGCATTGACCAAAGACTTTCGCGAAACGATTCGTGAACGCGCCCAACAGGAACCGCAATTTCGTAAGGCATTGCTGCGTGAAGCCATTGAACTCATGCTCTCCGGCGACGAGAAGACGGGCCGTGCGATTCTGCGCAACTACATTAACGCTACTGTTGGATTCCAGCAACTGGAAGAGGCCACGTCTATTCCTGCCACCAGCCTGATGCGGATGTTTGGGCCGAACGGCAACCCCTCGGCTAAGAATTTGTTCGGGGTGCTAGCGCATCTTCAAACGCAGGAGGGTGTGCACTTCGAGATTCGGCCACGTCGCGCTTGATGGTTGCCGAATTGCCGCTGCACTCGACCAGTCCTGGTAGAGCCGAGCCTCCGATTCATATGCAGCCTTCTGGAGGACAAGTATGTCCTCCGCGTCTCGCGAATCGGCAACAGAAATCGTGACCTCCATAGTCTATTGACTTTACCGCCGGTAGCACCGCTTTCGCGCCACCCACGATCAATGGCGCAGGGAACCGAAATCCGCCGGACACCGCTCGCTAGTGCGGCGTCGAGCCGCGTGCCGGCTGGATAGCGACATTGCGACAAGGGTGAACGCATGTGTGTATACTAGGCGTATGCCGCGCATGCAGGTCTACCTGCCAACGGATCTCTACGAAATAGTGAAGGAGCGCAGACTCCCCGCATCCGAGCTTCTTCAGGAAGCGGTGCGCACCGAAGTGCGCCGTCAGAAGCTACAGTCCGCCAGTCGGCGCTATACATCCGAACTTGCGGCACAGGTCGGCCAGCCCGATCCTCGGGTTCGCGCCCGCGCGGTCGCCGTGGCACAACGAATCGCCGGTCGCACGGATCGGAAGGCTGGCTAGCCTTTTGTGTTGATCCTGGATTCGGGGGCGGTCAGCCAACTGGCGGAGCGCTCGCGCCGCGCTCTAGCCCTGATCGTCGCCCTGCGCGAGGAGGGCCTATGGCCACCGACGGTACCTGCGGTGGTTCTCGTGGAATGCTTGCAGGGGCACGCAAGGCGCGACGCGAACGAGAATCGGTTCCTCAAGACCTGTGACATCGCCGATGCGATCCCTGAGTCTCTCGCACGGCGAGCAGCCCTACTGCGGCGACTCGCCCGTCGTGGGTCAGCCGTCGATGCGCTTGTCGTGGCATTCGCGGAACCCGGAGGGACCGTACTCACGTCCGATCCGGACGACCTGGTGGCGCTAGCGGCCTACGCTGACGACGTGCTGATCGAGCGAATCTAGATTTCGAAAAACCCGGTCAGCCTGAACTTACACCTTTTCGACTCACCAATAAGGAGGCAGAGCCGAGTGGCACAATTTTCGGGTTTGTACCGGGATGCAAAAAAGGACAGTTTTACAGCTCTTTAGGCGAGTTTTGACTTTTACATCAAGGATATCGCTTTGTTCGCGCTCGCAAATTTCGACTTGCCTCGCCAATTGTTACTGGGGGTTCGCTCGCAGTCGGATGTTAAACTAAGCCATAACTTATTCAAACTAATAACTTTTTGTGATTGATTTCAAATCTACAGAAACTAGGAATAGTGCCAGCTTGCTCTGCCTCCGTTTCACATCATGATTAAAGGGTAAGTTCAGGCTGACCCAGTTGTTCGACCCAGTTGTTCGTAGATTTGCCCTCAGCAAGGCAGGCGCTCCATCTGTTACCGTTGGGAAGGAACCTGCGTGCCTGAGATCAGCCGTTTCTTCGGTATTGTTGTGCAGATGTACTACGCGGATCATGATCCGCCGCATTTTCACGTCCGGTATGCCGGGCAAAAGGCCCTTTTTGCGATTGAAACGCTAACTCTTTTGCGCGGCACTCTTTCTCCTCGGACTTTGGCGATGGTGACCGAATGGGCTACTTTGCACCGGGCTGAATTACTGGAAGACTGGGCGCTGGCGCGGGAAGAAGCGGAACTCAAGCCGATTGCGCCGCTGGAGTAATTTCTTATGTTGAAAGATATCGTTGCTGCAAGTCCACTGGACGGTTACCGCCTCAGCATTCGCTATGAAGACGGTGTCGAAGGCATAGTCGATCTGGGAGCCATCATCGGTTTTCGCGGCGTATTTGCACCGCTCAAAGATCCGGCTTACTTTTCCCAGGTGCGAGTGGATCCCGAACTCGGTACTGTCTCGTGGCCCAATGGCGCGGATCTCGATCCCGATGTTCTCTACGGACATCTGGTGCCGAACAGCGACGACCTCGTATCCTGCTGGAGTCCAAGCACGTTTCCCGATGTCTCGTAAGACTGTCTAACTGTCTTGTTAAACAAATACTGGGTCAGCCTGAACTTATACCTTTTCGACTTACCAATAAGGAGGCAGAGTGGAGTGGCACAATTTTCGTGTTTGTACCACGATGCAAAAAAGGACAGTTTTACAGCTCTTTAGGCGAGTTTTGACTTTTACATCGAGGATATCGCTTTGTTCGCGCTTGCAGATTCAGCCTTGCCTCGGCAGTTGTTACCGGGGGTTCGCTCACAGTCGGATGTTAAACTAAGCCAGAACTTAATTCAAACTGATAACCTTTTGTGATTGATTTCAAATCTGCCGAAACTAGGAATAATGCCAGCTTGGTCTGCCTCCGTTTCACATCATGATTAAAGGGTAAGTTCAGGCTGACGCAGTTCTTCACACTTTTGCCTGTCAAGGCAAAGTAGAAATGTCCTAATCCCAGCAAAGTAAGAATGTCCGGTTTTGACCGAGTGTTCCGGAGTTGGATGTTAGGTTGAATGAGT
>JAYWBH010000332.1:0-5588 GCA_043781815.1 Bryobacterales bacterium
AAAGAACGCATTGCTAACGCGCATCAAGTGACCGGCTACTTCGCCACGCGCGATTATTCTTACAGAGCCACCCAAGTGGCAGGCGATGGTTGGGTGTTGGTTGGCGACGCATTCGGATTTCTAGATCCGCTGTATTCTTCCGGCGTACTGCTGGCCTTGAAATCGGGTGAACTGGCGGCTGAGGCGATTGTGGAAGGGCTGGAATCTGGAAACTATTCCAGCGAACAACTGGGTAAGTGGGGACCGGGCTTCAACCAAGGTATGGACCGCATGCGCCGCTTGGTTTGCGAGTTCTACGATGGATTCAACTTCGGTAAATTCATCCGCGTCAATCCAGATTTGCGAGGAACGGTGACCGATCTTCTGATCGGTGATTTGTTCACCGACAGGGTAGATAAAGTCTGGGCACCGTTAGAAGCACTTTACGCAGAAGGGAAGACTGCTCCAGGAGCTTGGAATAGCGCAGGAGATGCTTCAGGGAGTCGGGTAAATGAGCTTGTTTTACCCGACGGTGCGCGACCGTAATTCCCTACTTAAAAATACAACTTGATCCCAAACTGAATATAGCGCGGCACACCGCTGTTATACAGCACTCCACCGCCGGTATTCCATTGTTGACGCAAGCGGAATAACTTATAGCCTTCCGGCGTGGTGATGTTGTAAGTGGGCGCCGCATTGCCATAAAAATTTGCAGGCAGCGGCACAGTGAAGAAATTCAGCGGCAAGGCGCCAGTGGCCACTCCGCCTGCACGGAATGTGTTCACCATGGCATTAATGGCATTTAACTGGGTAGTTCCGGCAGCAGTAGCTGCCAAGGGTTGATTGTTAATGGTGGCCCAAGTGTTGTAATCAGCAGCGGTGAGCGCCGTGGTGGTTGGGGCATTGTTGAACAAGTCGGTACCACCAGCGTTATTCGGAAACACACGGAAGGTGGGGTGGTTGAAGGCGTTCAGAAAGTCCACACGGAACTGCACTCGGCGACGTTCCCCAATGGCGAAATTCTTCTGAATGGACATATCAAAGAAATGATTCAGAGGTCCACGGGCGCCATCCAAAGTGCGTGGTGTCGTACCTAACGAACCCACCGCTGGGCGCATGAATGCAGACGGATTTAAGTATGGTTGGCAACCCGCCCCAATGGGGCAACTGCGATTGTATAACGGGTTAAGAAGCGGCACCCCGGGGTTGATATCAGGACGAATGGTATGTGTCAGATCCCCCAATTGGTTAGCGTCGGAAAGCGTGGCCATGGCCGGGAAGCCACCGCTCATACGGATGACACCCGATGTGGTCCAGCCACCAGCGATCAGGTTTAACGGTCTCCACATATTCTTTCCGATAGCCCGACCACGGCCGAACGGTAGATCGTAAATGTAAGTGCCATTGAGGACGTGACGCTGATCGTAAGTGGATACAGAACGGTCGTTTTGACGAGTGCCACCAAACGCCACCTGGCCGTCAGTCTGGCCACCCACCGGGGTCAGCACATTCTTATCGCCGCCGGAACTGGAGGCATCGTCAATCGATTTAGCAAGTGTGTAATTCGCGGTGAATGTCAGGCCCTTGGCCACGCGATGCGTTACGTTGATATAACCGGCATGACGGATACTGTTGGCCGCCGCATCGAACAGTTCATAAAGAGTTGAGAACCCCAGATAGGGACTGCCCAGGCTGCCGTTCTGCACAGTGAGCACGCGACCATTGGATGGATTCAGACGACCTAGTGGATCGTTGATCGCCGTGGTGGTGTTCACACCCAACGCATTCTGTGCCTGGATAAGAGAAATGTTCTTCGGGTTGATGTTCTCACGCGGCAGGAACAGATGGGTCCCCTTGTTGCCCACATAAGCTACTTCAACAGTGGTGGTGTGATTGGCTTGCCACGATAAGGTCAGGTTCCAATTTTGGCTGTATGGCGTGTGGAAGTTACTGGACACCGCGTAACCACCAATGCTGCTTTGATAGTAAAGGCTGTTGGTAGTTACAATGCCGTTGGCCGGTGCGCCGATCGCTTGAGCCGGTGTGGTGGCTGAGATCACGGGTGGGTTGGAACCCAGGCGCAACACGTACTGCGGGTTTGCTGTGGTGGAAGGTGAGGTGGATGCGAAAGGCTGGGTGGCTCCAAAATCGGGCGTGGGCAAGCGGAAGGAACCGCTGATGGGCGCGTGCGAAAGTCCATAACCACCGCGCACGGTGACTCGTTTCGATGCCAGTAAGCCGGGGCTCCAGGCAAATCCGAAGCGCGGCTCAAAGCCCAGATAATCCACCGGAGTCAGATAGCGCGAATTGCCGCCACGGCCAGAGAATACAAACGGCGGCACCTGTGTCGATGTTACAACCTGCCCATTCTGAAGAGTAAGTGGAGCGGGCAGATTCACAGACTGCGCCATATCGACGCGGAACACGCCCTGGTTATCATACTTTTCTGTACGCGGCGTTTGCAGGTTGTAGCGGACGCCAAGGTTGAAGGTGAGGTTCGGTTTCGCTTTCCAATCGTTCTGCACAAAGCCCGCAAAGTTATTCCAGCGGTAGTAGTAAGGAATCAGCGTGCTGCGCAGAGTGACGTTGCCGTTGGGCACGCCCAACAAAAAGCTGGCAAACGCCTGGCCGCCGGTGCCAGTGGCGGTACCGTTGGAATTGGTTTGAATCGCATTGAAAGGATATTGTCCACCCAGTGCAGCAAACAGCGGGATGACGTTTTGCAGCGCATGGGAAATATCCACACCGAATTTCCAGCTCATTCGTCCACGCTGATAGTAAAAGATGTCAGTCAAGGCATAACGTTCTTCGCGATCCTCAACGTTGGTTGAACCGCCTCCTCCAATCCCAGTCGCCGTGCTGCCGCCGCCACCAAATGAAGAACCAGGAAACAGGCCACTTAAAGAAGGCACGCCGCCTTTGGTGATGTTCGGCAAACCAAGAATCGTATTCAGATTGGTGCCAGTGACTGCGTCGTATTCAGGGGCAGTAGTGTTGCTGAAACGCCCGCGGGTATAGTTCAAACGCAAGTCGTTGAACATCACAGCGGAAATGGTATGGGTGTCTGCCAGCATGGCTTGTTTGGCATAGCTGTAATCGGCACCATTGGTTGTGGGGCTTACTGGGGCAAGCTGCGTTTTAATGATGGGGGTGGCAGTGTAACGCCCATTGATGCGGTTCTTGCTGCTGATAATTTGATCAATACGCAAGGTGAACCGTCGATCATTCTGGGTCAGCAAGCGCGGCACAACGGCATTGGAAATCAGCCCGTTGCTGTTCAGGTAGTAATCCGATGCAGGAATAATGTAACCCAAAGCCTTCTGTGCTGAGGTATCAATCAGGCTCTTCGGAATAATGTTGCCAGGAAAGGGAGTGTACGTCGTGCCTGCCACCGGTACCGGGTTCAACACGAACTGGTTGCCATTCACCACACTGTAGTTCTGATAGATGGCGCTATCGGTAGCGGTAACCGCGTTAGGAGCAGTGGTTTGAAAGCGCTGAACTACAGACTGTGGAAGCCATCCGCTGGGAGTGTTGACTAGCCCACTGAAATCGCCCTGGCGCATTCCTTCCGTTGGAAGCAAGCCGTACTGATCCAAATGATCGCGACGATATTGTGGTTCATAGGCGGCAAAGAAGAACGTCTTATTCTTGCCATTGTAGAGCTTGGGAATAATAAGTGGTCCGCCGAAAGAAGCGTGGAACTGGTTATACTTCAGCGTCGGCTGGGGACGATTGTTGGTGGCCAAAGTGAATGGTGCAGCAGCGAACGCCGGGTTGCGGTTGTACCAAAGCGCAGTCCCGTTAAATTGATTGGTGCCCGATTTCGTAGTGGCATTGATTACGCCGCCACCCGTTGTCCCATATTCAGCCGAGTAGGCCGAGGTCTGCACCGTAAACTCCTGCACCGTTTCCGGAGTGAAGCTAACCATGGTGCGGGCCAGACTGATGCCAGTGTTGTTGGTTCCATCGGCCATAATCAATGTGCTTAACGGTCGACCTCCGTTGACGCTCAAATTGCAACCAGGGCAAGTGGTGACACTCACCAACAAGGGATTTTCACTTCCCGCATCACCAGAGACGTTCGGTTGCGTCAATGCCAGATCCAGCGCGCTGCGGTTGGATAGTGGGATGTCCTGAATCTGCCGTTCCGTAACGGTGCTGCTGGTTGTGCCAGATTCCGTATTGATGGTGACCGCGTCGCCTGAAACGGTAATGGTGGTGTCAATGGAACCGGCCTGCAGCGTGATGATCACGGCGGCTACTGAGGCTGTGTCTACCTTTACTTTATCCACCAGCTGCTTCTTGAAACCCTTCGCTTCCACGGCAATTTCGTAGGTGACCGGATCCAAATCAGGAACCATGAACGATCCCAAAGGACTGCTCACCAGTCGACGGGTTTCGTTGGTGCCGGAATTGGTGACAACAATGGATGCCCCTGGGACAACCGATCCAGTGGCGTCCTTCACCGTACCGCTGATGCTGCCGCGATTGGTTTGCGCCGCAAGAATAGAAATAAAGCTCACACACAGAACGAGGTGACGAAACATGACAGGATGCCCCTTTTTTGTACTGACAGAATTAACGGAACCAGACTCTCAATCACACTTATGAATAGAATAAGCGGTAACTGACATGTTACAAAGAGATTTCTTAAGGAAAGTTCAGTGAGTCATGGTGTACACCACAAAATTCACACCTAACCGTATTCCTAGCGAGGAAAACTTTTCCGGGTATTGTGGGTTGTCGGCCAATTGCCAGGAATCCCCCAAATCGTTGTTGAAGGTCATCATGATCATCACTCGACCGCTATCATCGCGAATGCCCCGCCAACGCGGTATGTTGCCGTCACTACGATAGGTATTGCCGTTGCGCTGCATGGATCGGAAATTGCCCACTTGATACTTTTCCGTAATGTCAAACACGTTGTGAAAGATTGGATCGCCGTCGGGAAGGTCAACCACTTCTTTGTCTGGAAATATCTTTTTCAGACCCACTAGAAAGCCTTCCCATTCGGCAGTGCCAAAGTAACTATCACACAATAAAAAGCCACCCCGCAGCAGATACTCACGTATCTTGGCAGCTTGCGCATCGGTAAGATTCCAGTTAGTGGGCATGCCTACGTGAAGATAGGGCCAGTAGAAAATATCATCGCCTTCGTCGGGGTTCACGGGTTGTTCTACAGACCGCACGTCAATGCGAGTTAGTCGGCGGATGCTTGCGGCAAAGGTCCTATCGCCGCGTGGGTAATCCACGGTCCAGTTGGTCCCGCCATTCAGCCAGTTCCCACCACCGCGACCTCCGCGACCCCCAGGGCCTGATGGATACATCAGTCGCCCCAGAACAAACTCTGTCTTTTGCTGATAATCAACAGGCAGGCTGGCTGCGCTATCGGCACCTTCCATGGGGATGAATTCGCGAAACGGTTTTTGCGCGAAAGCCAAGCCGAGAAATCCGCACACACAAGCTCCCACCAGGAAATGGGGCGCCAGCGGATAAAGTTTCGGTCTCAAATTCATTTCGTTAAGCTGACGTGAGTATACACCCGGATTGGGGCTCCACGGCCATGCCTGTATGACGATTCAATGTAAAGATATGTCAAGAATTGA
>JAYWBH010000333.1:0-5569 GCA_043781815.1 Bryobacterales bacterium
TGCCGAACATGATGAACCTGGCACCGGGGATGAATGCATGGGGTACAACCATTCATCAAACTCCGACGCTAAGTTATACAACAACGGAGACTCCATTCATCAAGGCCACTTTAAGTGACCAGGAATTAGCCAGCATCACCAATCGTTGCGCGAACAACATCGGCAACGGGAGTGGATTCGGGATCTGCCGCAGTTGTCGAACAGGTGGATTTGCACCTATCCCGATTGCGGGTTTA
The DNA here is from genome assembly GCA_043781815.1 of Bryobacterales bacterium. Classification (GTDB taxonomy): domain Bacteria; phylum Acidobacteriota; class Terriglobia; order Bryobacterales; family Bryobacteraceae; genus JANXSF01. Next base: position 237 of record JAYWBH010000333.1, read on the forward strand.
CCAGAAAATAGATAAAAGCTTGTGGGCACAGTTGAGGTGGAGTCCACGGGGGAGCGCAAATGTAGGTATGCGCTCCCCGCATCATTTCGCCATTAAACTTTGCTCGTTATGAGAGTTTTGGGCCATCCCGCACACTATACTGACATGGAGATAGAAAGACGTAACCCCGTCCTAACCCTCACCCCCCTTGATTGAAGAAGACTAAGACGATTCCGGCGCGAGATTAGGTATTTTAGTGCCCGAACTAAAGTTTTAGATCGATTCATTCCGAAGTACTAAAGTGTCAAATTACTGTTGAGGAATCATATATATCTTATGTCGCACAGAGTATTGAAAACGTTCGTACCGGGTTTGGTTCTTTCTTTAGCTGTTTTGTTGCAGCCTGTATTGCAGGCGCAAACGCCTACACTCGATAGTGAGCAGTGGGGATTGTTGGCCTTGATGAACAATTTTAGAGCCAAGAACGGTGTACCACCTCTTCAGGTTTCAGTCAACTTGCAGAAAGCGTCACAGTGGATGGCGATCGATATGGCAACCACTGGCACGTTTAGTTACCGGGATTCCCTTCGTAGATCTCCTGGGACAAGACTCTATGACTTCGGATACAACTACAGTTGGTCGGAAGATATTGCTGAAATAGTACCAGACGCCCAAAGTCTGTTTGATCAATGGTTCACCACTTGTGTCCTCAACTTTACCGGAGCCTGTTCCTACACACATCAGCGATTCATGCTAGAACCGAGCTTTGTAGTGGTTGGTATTGGGCGAGCGTACAACGCGAATAGTAGTTCTAAATGGTATTGGGCAGTAGATATGGGTACTTATAAGGACCAAACCATAAGTCCGAACTCAGCACCACCACCCGTCATCACCAGTTTTTCGGCAACCTCTCAAACCATAGCCTTGGCAGGTTCAACAACTTTGACCTGGAATACAACAAGTGCTACTACTGTAACTTTGGATAACGGAATAGGCGATGTTTCGTATGTAGGTTTTAAAGCGGTCTATCCAACGAAAACCACCACTTATACTTTGACAGCAACCAATAGTGGTGGGTCGACAACGGCCAAGACTACAGTCATTATTAACACTTTGGACACCCAACCCCCAACGCCTCCAACTCTAATCACGGCGACACCCAAGAGTCCAACCCAAGTAGATCTATCGTGGGGTGCTAGCGTGGACAACATTGGGGTAACCTCTTACCAAGTCATCCGTAATGGCTTTATTCAAGGGAATGTCCCCGGCACAACCTTATCCTATTCCGATACTACAGCCGTCCCCAGCACTTCTTACACATACCTAGTAAAAGCAGTCGATTCCGCGGGTAACTATTCACCTTCGAGCAACAGCCTCTCGGTTACAACACCGGTCCCAGCTCCGATCTCTGGATGTCCCGCAGCGCTAACCAACGCCTTCGCTGGTTGCTATTTCGGAAATACCACGCTTTCCGGGACACCAACAAGAACTACAACTGACGCTCAAATGTTGTTCGATTGGTCCAATGCGTTTGCTGGCAAACCAGCGCCGATGACTAACTTCTCCGTTCGTTGGCAGGGGAACTTCACATTCGCCGCAGGGACATACAACTTCACTACCGTCACATCCGACGGAATGAGAGTGTTCATCGACGGGGCAATCGTACTAGATAAATGGGTCGATCAGCTTCCTAGTATGTATAACTTCCGATCAACCATGACAGCGGGCAATCATTTGGTTGTCGTGGAGTTTTACAACAAAACAGGTTGGCCGATCAGCTACTTATGGTGGTCCAAACAGTAACGTAATGGTGGACGGCGTGGGGATCGAACCCACGACCTCCACGTTGCGAACGTGGCGCTCTCCCAACTGAGCTAGCCGCCCATTACTTCCTCAGTATATCGTAACCTTGCCGCAGCCATTTCCGGTGTGAAATCGCGCTGCGGCATTCCCAACATCTCATACCCAACCAGGAATTTCCGCACTGTCGCCGACCTCAATAACGGCGGATAAAAGTGCGCGTGCCAATGGAATCCCTCATGCGCTTCCCCGTCCGTCGGTCGCTGATGGAACCCCATCGAATACGGGAATGGCACGCCGAACAGTGCATCATATCGACGGGTCAGCCGTTGCAGACATTCCGCTAAACCTTGGCGTTCGTCGTGGCTCATCTGGTCCATGCCGGTCATGTGAACTTTGGGGATGATCATCGTCTCAAACGGCCACACCGCCCAGAATGGAACCACTGTCCAGAAATGATCGTTCTCAAAAACCACCCGCTCATCTTCCACCGCAGCATAATCGGCCAACAGCGAACGACCTATCCGACGCCAGTAATCATCGAACGCCGCCACCTCCACCGCCAGCTCATTGGGCACCCGGTCATCCGCCCAAATCTGACAGTGCGGATGGGGGTTGCTGGCACCCATCATCTCGCCACGATTTTCAAAAATCTGTACCGATTGCACACCGGGCTTGCTGCCCAATTCCACGTATTGATCCACCCACAAATCCACCACACGTCCAATTTCAGCCAGGCTCATGTTGGCCAGAGTCAAATCATGACGCGGCGAAAAACAGATCACGCGGCAATAGCCCGGGGCTCCTTCCGCCACCAATAGCTCCCCTTGTTGAAAGTGCCCGGCGGGGGAATCCGGCTGCAGTGCAGCGAAATCGTTGTCGAAAACGAATGTTGTTTCGTAGGGCGGGTTCCGATGCCCGGCAGCCCGTTCATTGCCTGGACAAAGATAACAGTGGGGGTCGTACCGAGGCTGCTCGATCACAGTCGGCACTTCCGTTTGACCCTGCCAGGGCCGCTTTGCACGATGCGGTGAAACCAGCACCCACTCCCTGCGCAGCGGATTCCAACGACGGTGCGAATGTTCCTTTAAATCAAGCAAGCGTGCACTCCAAGTGAAGCGTGAGTAAGGATGATTTGCGGAGCAATACCGGTGCGCCGTTCATAGGCGGCATGTAACTTGGCGGTGAATTCAGGGGCATGCGTTTCTTCTACAAGGTTAACAGTGCACCCGCCAAAACCGCCGCCGGTCATGCGCCCACCAATAAACCCAGGCAAGTCTTGCGCGGCTTCAACCATAGCATCGAGCTCGGCGCAACTCACTTCGAAATCATCACGAAGGCTGGCATGACTGGCGGCCATCAATTCCCCTAACGTTCGCAGATCGTTGCTACGGGCCGCGTCGATAAATTGCAGTACTCGGGCATTCTCGCTGATGTTATGGCGGGCGCGACGAAATTCGGCAGTGGTCAGTTGAGGCTCGGTTGCAGCGAGTAACTCGGGTGTGGCATGGCGTAACGATGGAACCCCCATCAACAAGGCGGCGTTCTCACACTCAGCACGACGTTGATTGTATTCGCCGCCAGCGATGGCGTGTTTCACCATGGTGTTGGCGATCACCAAACTTAAGCCTGCGGGCACCGGCACCACTTGATGCGCCAACGTTTCACAATCCAGCAGCACCGCGCATCCTTCCGCGCCATGCACTGCAATGAACTGATCCATAATGCCGCAACGTGCTCCTGTGAATTCGTTTTCCGCACGCTGGCACAATAACGCGAGCGCTTTCTGATCCATGGTTTCGCCCGCAACATGCAGCAGCGCCGCAGCGGTGGCAACCTCCACCGATGCCGATGAGCTCAACCCTGCACCAAGCGGAATTTCACCAGTTACAGAAAGGTCGACGCCACTTAGTTTCACTCCGGAAAGTCGAAGTTGAAGGTACACACCACGAGGATAATCAGTCCAGTTGCCGCGCGGTGTTTGGTCGTCGCAATCAAACTCATGAGTGCTGGAAAAGTTAGCGGAGTGAAGTACCAACTTGTTATCGTCACGTGCCGACGCTTCAGCAATGGTGGACAGATGAATGGCCGCAGGCAAGACGAAGCCGCCGTTGTAGTCGGTATGTTCGCCGATGAGATTCACTCGGCCAGGCGCACGAAATCTCAACTCTTAGACCCTGCCCGTCGACCAAAGTACAGCAGCACAAATCCGCTGATCAGCAACACGGCACCCCAGTTCAAGTTCATGTTGATGCCTAGGGAGCGCTGGTAAATTGAAGGGTCGGAAAGCAGGCCGTACGTTGTGAGCACTGTTCCGAAGATGGCGAACATCAACCCAATGGGCAAACGGATATCGAATTCCATGTCTACAATTCTATCCGCAGATGACGCAGATAAGCGCAGATAAAACGATGACGATTTGATTGTGTGGTTGTTATCTGCGCGCATCTGCGTCATCTGCGGATAGAATTGCGGGGAACCGGGCAGTTGCCGGGATTGCATCGCTGATGGTGCCGATCGCCGTGGGGATGATTTCACTGTGGCCACTTCGAATTTCGCGGACGCATTCAACTTGCGCATAGGCTAGACTATATGCGGACGGCGTTGCCTGTAATTGGCGGCGTCACAATTCGCGGAAAACGGGTGGAGATGCGGGGCTATACACTAATTATGATGTTCCTGCTCCGGCTGCTGCTTGTTGCGTGTTTATGGATGTTGCGGATGTCGCACTCATCGTCTTCAGTTTGACTGGCTGCGCGATAGGGGGCAGTGCGTCGTAAAGGCTGCTGTGGGGATTGTTTACCCGGTCTTCCGGTGCGAGTGGGGGATGCGTGTTTGGGGCATCAGGTAGCTTCGTTTCAACGGGTTCATTTTCCGGTTCTGGGACTGGCGGTGGGTGGTAACCGGTGGGATCGGGTGTGACGGGTGGAAACAACTGGCGCATGGAGAGTAGCTGCTGAGTAAGGCTTTCGTATTGACGCAATAATCGGCGACCTTGGCGGATGATTTGAGACAGGCCGTTGCCATGGCTATGCAGTGCGGTGACGGCGAGGGCGTAGAGGCCTCCCGCACTAACGGTCTCGAATTCCACTTCGAGCGCGGGACGCATGCGTTGGATTTGGATGCGAATGAGGCTGGATTCGGCGGGGGCTTGTCGGCGCAGGCTCCAAAGGGTGGTGGCCATTTCCATGACGAAGATATCTTCGATGGGGTTGGTGGGTTTCCACGTATCGAGGTGGGTGTCCAGGAGAATTTGGAAATCGGCAGGCTCTTCGCCGGGGAGGACGAGACTTTGAGCGTAAGCTCCGTGGGTTCGGGAGTTAGTGGCTGAGCGGGATTTGCCTTCGGGGGTTTTGGGGCCCGTGGATTTGAGCGCGTTGAGGCGCGAGGTGAGTTTGCGTTTGTCGTTTTTAATGGTTTCGTCGTTATGCATTGCGGATTAGGATAGCAGGCGCGGTGATGGGGTTGGCGGTGATGCGTGTTTTCTGGTGCAGTGCCTAGCTGAGGGTGAGCAAATAGCAGTCAGCGTGCATCGGCTTCCCATCAGGAGCCCA
>JAYWBH010000334.1:0-5568 GCA_043781815.1 Bryobacterales bacterium
GAGCCGTGACCGCGAGGGAGCGGTTTTTCAAAGGCCTGATACGCTTCGCTCCAACACTTGAACCTGTCCGATTGCGGAAAACTATATGACATTGGGCGGAATCGCCTGCCCCACATTCGCTAGCTTTCACTAGATCTGGAGTTGCGTTTGTGGGGCAGGCAGTCTTGCCTGCCAATCCCGCCTAGCGGGCTTTTTTCACACCTTCGAGTGCTTCCAACTTTCTGATGCTCATAAAAAATGCCAGCCCGTAAGGGGCTGGCGGATTCGGAGGTCTAACTAGCCTACCTGGCAGCCAGCAGCGCGCGCAAATGACGGGCACGTTCTGGCGACCGGAGTTGACGAAGGGCCTTGGCTTCTATTTGCCTGATCCGTTCCCTTGTGACGTCGAATTCCTGACCGATTTCTTCCAAAGTATGTTCCCGTTCGCAGCCGATACCGAAGCGTAGGCGAATCACCTTTTCTTCTTTGGGCGAAAGTGTCTTCAGAATGTTGGCAGTCTCATCACGAACATTCGATTCGATAACAGCATCCACTGGAGAACCCACCCAACGATCTTCGATTAGATCTCCAAGTGCCGATTCCCCATCGCGACCAACTGGGGTTTCCAAAGAAACAGGATCGCGGGAAATTGTCTTCAGCTTCTGGACCTTTTCCACAGGAATGTCCATACGACGGCTGATTTCTTCGTTGGTCGGAGCGCGACCCAGTTCCTTTTCCAATTCACGAGTGGCCCGCAGAAACTTATTCATACTCTCGTTCATGTGAACAGGAATACGAATGGTTCGGGATTGATCGGCAATAGCGCGAGTGATCGCCTGCCGAATCCACCAGGTGGCGTATGTCGAAAATTTGTATCCGCGACGATATTCAAATTTATCGGCCGCACGCATTAAGCCAATGTTGCCTTCCTGAATCAGATCCAGCAAATGCAATCCGCGGTTAACGTATTTCTTGGCCACCGAAACAACCAGGCGAAGATTAGCTTCCACCAAATCTTTCTTGGCCCGTTCGGCTTCCGTTTCACCGTGACGAATTACGGTGATGGTATGGCGTAAATCACTGAGGGAAGCCCCAGCCAGCAACTCACGACGCTTGATTTCTTTCTTCAGATCGCGAATACGAGCCTGGTTCTGCGCTCCACCGCGCTCTTCCAGACGTCGGTTTTCAATATCAAGGTGGGTAATTTCTTCCACCGCGCGGTCGATTTCCTTACCGAAATGCTTCCACTTGCTGTTGAGAAACGGCATGGCCCGAATGGCCCGGCTCACTTCCACAACGGAGCGGGAATACTTGCCAATAGCGCGTCGACGGGCTTTTTTGCCTGCGGGAGTCTTGGCGGCTGGACCTTTGATGGCAATCGCCTGCTGCATTTTTTCAGAAAGCTGATGTTGCTTTTTGTGAACGGATGCAATGTCCAGAAACTGTTGCAGGACTTCTTTACGATGTTTGAGGTCGGCGGAACTGCCTTCTTCGCTATCACCCAGATCGACGAAGTTGTCCAGCTCTTCTTCACCTTTGCGGATGGCTTCGGAAAAACCAACTACAAGATTTTGGATGAGCGCAGACCGGCTGATGGCTTTCTGCATGCGAAACTTGCCACGTTCCATGCGGCGGGCCAATTCCACTTCGCCTTCACGGGTTAAAAGTGGGACGGAACCCATTTCACGTAAGTACACGCGTACGGGATCATCCGTGTAGATGGACTCTTCTACTTGGGCGGTTGCCTGGAAGTCGTCACCCTCGTGAACCTCTTCGGGATGGAAGAAATTAGCTTCCTCGTCGAAAGGCAACCCGAGGGGCTCGGCGGCGTCGGTCAAAAATTGGTCTTCAAAATGATCCATCTAATATTTATTCCCGCTGCAACTCTAACATAACAATGAGTTTATAAACTGGTGGGCTACAGGCACAGCGCGATTTTGGCGATATCCGTCTGGATGCGCTTTAGTACCTTGATGAGTATAGCACCGACTTTGTCTTTTGTTAATAACTGATTTCAGAGGTGGAAGCCTTTTTTCCAGGTTTCTTATGGCGGGTCCTCCTACTGTATTCGATGCAGCCCGCCCCAATTGGTTACGAAATGTGAAAAATAAGCACACCACACAAGTGGTGCTTAGTCAATTGCATTGCAATCAAAAAGTTACGAAGATGTTGTCTATAGTAAAGTGGAATTTCGGCAATTTATTTCTCAGGTCGTTTTGCACGAATTAACTCTTTTAGCTCGGACAGAAAGGCTTCTTCGTCATCGAAATTGCGGTAAACAGAGGCAAATCGCACGTAAGCGATTTTATCGAGAATTCGCAACTCGTCCATCAGCATCTCACCGACCTCGGTTGTGGATAGTTCCCGTTCTGCGCTATCCGACAATTTTGACTCCACCTTATCAACAATTGCGGCCAGCCGGCTCATGGGGATGGGCCTTTTTTCAGCAGCTTTGATTAATCCGTTGAGAATCTTCTGTCGGTCGAATTTTTCCCGACGACCATCTTTTTTAATGATCATGTAGGGGATTTCGTCGATCTTTTCGTACGTCGTAAAACGCCGGTCACAGGACAAGCATTGCCGACGGCGGCGGATGGAATCCCCTTCTTTTGACTCCCGCGAATCGATTACTTTATCTTCCCGATAGGCGCAAAACGGACAGGTCACTGTGGGAAAGCTCCTTATTTCACTTTTTCATTCAGATGCTTGAGGGATCGCCATTCCAACCCTTCGCGCATGGCCAACAGTAAACCGAACGGCACAATGGTAACCCAAGTTGTAGCCCAAATAGAGATGGCCAAGGCACTGGCTTGTTCCAGGGGCAATTGAAACAGTTCGTTGAGCACAGCAGCAGCTACCACCTGCACACCACCGCCGACCCCGGGAAGTTGCACAATGCTGCCAAAAGCCACAAATCCCAGGAAGACAAAGACGTCCAAAATCGTGAACTGGGCAGTAAAAGGGAAGGCTCGGAATAAGCAGATGTAGCAGCCTATGATAATTCCCCATTCGAAGATTGTATAGAAAATCAACTTGGCGACTGCCTTGAGACTGCGGCAGGATTCCATTCCCGCCAGAAAGGAGTGCAGCAAATTGAGAAGACTGGCTTTGGCCAAGTGGGGCAATGGAATTTTTTCGACAATCAGTTCCATGCGCTGCGGGGAAATCCAGCGGGCCGCTACCAGAAAGGCTAAGCAGCCAATGCCGAGAGCGAAGACAAGTTTGCCGCCGGTATTGAACACCCATTGCATGCCTTTGCTCAATACGGTTTCCGGCGGCTCAAAAAACGCCAGGGCGAACCCGAAGATGACTAAGACAATCAACAGATCGTAAACCCGTTCCAGAAACCAGGCGGCCATTTGAGAGGAAAAGGATACTTGTTCCTTTTTCGCAATCAGGTAGGGGCGGACAATTTCGCCGGGTCGGCCGAACAAAACAATGGCCGTAAAACCCACTGCTGTTGCTACAAAAATACCCCAAAACTTTGACTTAGGCCGTTGTGGGGCCAACATTACCTGCCAGCGCAGCACACGACCGGCATAGGTAGAAAGGGCCAAAACCCAACTGGCTATCATCCAACGCCAATCCACACTGGAAAAAGTGGCCCGGAACATGGCCCAGTCGAAAGTAGCCATTCGTCGCAGTAGCACTGGCAGCAGGAAGGCTGCTATCACAGCAAAAGTGAGCCAGATCAGTGATTTGCGGGAAATGAATCGTGAAATAGTCTCTCCCACAGGAGGTTCAATAAGGCTAGAATAGTGAGTTCCGGCGCTCTTCGGGAGTTAACATTTCCCAAGTAATCAGTCGAACTTATTATGCCAGATCCTCGTAAGAAGTTGTGTAAGCCGTCTGGGAAGCATTCTCACGAGGGCCATCAGAGTGAGGGAATTCATGGCTTTGGTTGCGACAATCGGAGAATTTCAGAATGGATCTTGGCCTTTGGGCTTAGGTTCAAAGGTTCTATCTTCACCGGCGGGCTGGGGTGCGCGATTGGAAAATAGCTTCGACCTGGATCAAAGTCTGGTGGAGCGTTGTCTATCCGGGGACGAAACCGGCTGGGAGGACTTAGTTAAAGTTCATTCCCGGCGTGTGTTTGGGATCTGCTACCGCTTTACTGGAAAGGAGAGCGAGGCACAGGATTTGACGCAGGAAGTGTTCCTCAGAATTTTCAAAACTTTAAAGTCTTTTCGCGCGGGGGAGGGTTCCTTCACTGTATGGATGTCCCGCTTGACGCGAAATTTGTTGATTGATCATTACCGACGCACTAAAATGGACCGGGCCTCCGATTCAATTGAGGATCAGTTGCCAATGTTGGAACAGCGGCCGACATCTTCCAACCGTGCCGATGGATTGCTTGCAGGCCGTGAGGCTTCTGAACTATTGCAAGGCGCCTTGGCCCGGCTGTCCCCGGAATTGCGGGAAACTGTTATCTTGCGAGATCTGGAAGAATTAGAATATAGGGAAATTGCCAGTATTCTGGCGGTGCCTGAGGGAACAGTGAAATCGCGGTTGAACCGTGGGCGAGCGGAATTGGCACGAGTGTTGCGGAAACAAAACGTGATGATTTAAATCGGGATGAATTGAAGGATAAGATGACGCAGTTGGAATGTAACGAATTCGAGATTTTGCTTTGCGACTACGTAGATAACACGTTGCACGCCGAAGGGCGGGTTAGGGTGGAAGCGCATGCTTCTGCTTGCCCAAACTGTGCGGCGATGATGGCTGACGTGTGCGGCGCAACGGCATTTCTGGAACGCGTTTCCCCGGTGGAAGTGCCCAACCATCTGGTTACGAAAATCCTGTTCGATACACCTGCAATGGAAAAACGCAGTGGCGTGATAGGTTGGATTCGGGGTTTATTGCAGCCGATCCTACAACCGAAATTCGCAATGGGAATGGCGATGACCATTCTTTCGTTCTCCATGTTGGGTAGGATCACCGGCATTAATACGCAGTTGAAACCCTCCGACTTAGATCCGGTGAAGGTGTACCATGCTTTTGACGATAGCCTGCATCGCGGTTGGGAACGGGCGGTGAAGTATTACGACAATCTTCGGGTTGTGTACGAAATTCAAACACGCTTGCGAGAGTGGAATGATCAGGACGAAGAAGAACGCCGCGTGCAGCAGTTGAAAACAGACCAAGCTGGAGGAACTCCTGCCGCAACAGAAAGTGGCATGATTCCCAGCGAAAGTAAGAAGTAATTTACGGGGGAGTATAAATCATGGAAAACCCAACCACAGCTTCGGTTTCGTATTGCCGGTCATGCGGCAAGCAATTACAGCCGGAAGAGCAAAAGACGGTGCGCGGAATCGTTTATTGCGCAGAGCACGTTCCCGCCACAAGTACCGCTGATTCACCCTGGACCGCTGCCCCCAACGGAACAGGAATTTCTCCGGCAGGTACCGCCATTTCACCAGGACTGGCATTTATTCTGGGATTGATTCCCGGGGTTGGTGCCATCTACAACGGGCAGTACGCCAAGGGTCTGATTCATGTGGTTATTTTCGGCACATTGATCAGCATTGCCAATTCCCATGAGATCCAGGATATGACTCCGGTGTTCGTCATACTTTGCATCGCCTGGGT
>JAYWBH010000335.1:0-5564 GCA_043781815.1 Bryobacterales bacterium
GATCGGATTTGACCGTTCGGTAATAGCATTCAATGGAGTCACACTCAATTTCCTGAGCTTTTTTGGCGAGACGGGCACTTACCAGTTCCCTTTTTCCGATTCGTAGATCGACACCACATTGTTTGTATGTCAATTCGGCGATTTCGGCATAGAGTGGTTCTGAGATTTGCCGCCTTCGATTTTCGATATGGAAGGGAGACTCAATTGCATTGGACATCATGCGGCCGCCTCCCGTTCCATGGCAAGCCCAGCCATTTCCAAAATCAGACCGACGCGACCATCCCCTAAAATTGCCCCACCAGCAATCCCTTGAATATTCTTGAAGCAATCGCCGAGACTCTTAATGACCACCTCTTGTTTGCCAATAAATTCATCGACCATCAGGCAAAAACGGATTCCATCACTTTCCGTCACAATAAATAGCGATTGGCAAGGGTCATCGCTCTTCGCGACAATCCCAAAACGACGATGCAGTCGAACAATGGGCAATAGTTGCCCTCGAACAAGGACCATTTCGTATTTGTTCTCCAGGCTGGATAACATTTCCCGAGTGGGACGGAACATCTCAGTTACCGCGAAAATCGGGACCACATAACGTTCTGGGCCAACGCCAACTACTAAACCATCAATAATGGCCAAAGTAAGCGGCAGACGAATGAAAAATGTAGTTCCAGAACCGGCCACGGAGAAGATATCGACGCGGCCCCTCATTTTGAGAATATTTCTTTTCACTACGTCCATTCCGACGCCGCGCCCGGAGATGTCGGTAACTTTATCGGCAGTGGAAAATCCTGGTTCAAAAATAAGCTGGCAAATGTCGGCATCGGTTAGATGGGCACTTTCAGCTACGATTCCATTTTGCTTGGCTTTAGCAAGAATCTTGTCGCGATTTAATCCGCGCCCATCATCAGAAAGTTCAATGACCATCTGACCGCCTTGATGGTACGCCTTGATACAGATTTGCGCTGTTGGCGGCTTGCCTGCGGCTTCTCTCTCTTCAGAGGTTTCCACACCATGATCCAAGGCGTTTCGGACCATGTGCATCAGCGGGTCAGCCAAACCATCGACAACTGTTTTATCCAGTTCCGTATCTTCCCCAACCAGTTCCAGTTCCGCTTGTTTCCCAGCTTTACGCGCCACATCTCTCACCAATCGCTTCATTCTTTGAAACAATGTGGCCATCGGCACCATACGAAGAGTCATGGTGGTCTTTTGGATTTCTTCAGTAATTGTATTGAGATGCGTTAAATGAGCTTGCAGTCGAACGCTTCCCGCGACGGTGAGCGTTGGATCGTGCCGCACCATGGATTGGGCAATTACTAATTCCCCGACCATGTCCAGCAGGTGATCCAGCTTGGCAGTTTCCACTCGGATTGAAAATTGCGAAACCGCGTTAGCTGATTCTGTTTTGGTGTTTGGTAGCTGCTCCTTGGCAATGCCTTGATGGGCTTTTTGATCGTTTTTTACAGTTTCGGCGAGAGCGATGAGGCTCCCGCCTTTTGATTTGTGTTCACTCAAGGCACGAACTCTGGCCAAAATTGCCGCCGTGGGCTGGGATGCTTTCTTATCTCCCTTCAACCCTTGCTCAACGTCCTTCACCGCTTGCTTCAGGTAATCGGCACTTGCCAGAACAACATCAATCACCGCCGGGCTCATGTCGATTTCTAAGTTCCGAGCAAGGTCCAGTACTGTCTCAATTTCATGGGCAACTTCTCGGATTGATTCCAGTTCCAGAAATCCGGCCAACCCCTTGATCGTGTGGAATCCCCGGAACACGCAATGGATCGGTTCGGTTAGGCTTGGGTCTTCCTCTAACTTAAGTAGGCTGCTTTCAATGGTCGATAAATGCTCCATCGACTCCATAATGAAATCCTGAACAAGTTCGGGATCTTCCATTAGGTTGCCAAACATTGACGATCTGTTGTTGCCCGAATCCGATGAAGGTTTATGGCCCGATTGGGTGGCCGCAATCGCCACCTGCAATTCTGAAATACAGTTCGACAATAACAATTGGCGGTTGGCCGACTCCCCTGTAGCAATGATTTGCTGAACCTTCCCCACCGTATCCAACAACTGGGCATTATCCAATCCCAATTCACACAATTGCCGCAGGCCCTCAATCACCTGATTCGCGGAATGATCGTCACCACCAGCTAGGATCAAATCACTGGCCAAGGAGTCTACTTGTTGTCGCAACTGATCCAAAGATAAAGTTTTACTGTCGTTCAAGTCCGCCCTCCGTCCTTGCTCGTTTCACCGTCAGTTTCAAAAATCGACAAAATCCTTGTCATCCATGGGAAAGGTATCTTTGACCGCTGTATTCATTCTGGGAATGGTCAGATTAGAACTCTTTTGGAACTTCGACGGCGCATTCGTTGCGTGCGTGTAGCGGACGTCAGATGTGCCCTGTTGTTGCACTAGTTTCGCGATTTGAGGAACCCACGAGATGAGGATATGCAGTCTTTCCACGACGATTTGCATTGACTCGGCTTGTGCACTCAATTCCTGGCTAGCCGAGGCACCTTCCTCGGCGCTGGCCGCATTCCTTTGCGTCACTTGCTCCATTTGGTTGATGGCTAAAGAGATTTGTTCCATGCCTTCCGCCTCATCCTTACTCCCGCTGTTCACATCGTCGATGAGCAATTTGGCTTTCGCCGTTGATTCGGTAATGGTTCGGATCGCACCGGTCACTTCTTCCAGCCGAGTGCTTCCTTCGCTGGATTTTTGGATGGATTCCTCAATTAAATCAGCCGTATCCTTGGCCGCCTGGGCGCTTCGCTGTGCCAGATTCCGAACCTCATCCGCCACCACGGCAAAGCCCTTGCCTGCCTCCCCTGCTCTGGCTGCTTCCACTGCGGCATTTAACGCTAAGATGTTGGTTTGAAATGCAATTTCGTCAATCACCTTAATAATGCGGGCAATCTTTCCGCTGGATGCTGTGATTTGCTGCATGGATAGAACCATCCCGCAAATTGCGTTATTGGCCGTCGACACCCTGCGATCCACTTCAACCATATGTTCCACCGCTGCTTGTGCATTCGTCGTATTGCGGAGGGTCAGTGACGAAATTTGTTCGCTAGACGCCAAGGTTTGTGTAATGGAAGCAGCTTGCTCACTGGCCCCTTGCGCCAATGTCTGACTTGCGCTGGCCGCGTGTTCTGCCGCCATTGCGACTCCTGAAGCCCCCGATGCCATTTCTTTCGTCAAATTATCCAATTGTTGGGCCGTCTGACGAAGTAAAAAGCCCAAATAGGTCAAAATTGTGATCAACCCAACACAGGATGCGACAAAAGCAGTCCGTCCACAAAAAGGTGAAGCACAAATCATCCGTTGCTGGTTTTGCGCAGCATCGGATTCTTCACTCATGGTCCCTATCGCAAACCCTAAAGCACTCACTCCCAATCCAATTCCAATTAGGCAATTCCAAACCCGTCTTTGAACATTCATCGCTTCTACCTTTCCCCTTAAATGCCGTTGGACTACCCAGCAACAGCGCCGACACCTTGAAATTCCTGTTGACTCAGTACCGTACTAATGTCCAGCAACATCTTCACTCCATCTTTCATTTTTGCCATCCCCAGGATGTATGGAATGGTGTCGCCAGTTCCAAAATCGGGCGTATTATCAAGATCCTGTGCTGTAATGTTGAGTACTTCGGAAACCCCGTCCACCACCACTCCAATCAAAATCGCTCCATTGAATCCATCCACTTGAACCACAATAATGCAGGTTCTTTTTGTGTAGGCAATCTGTTCCAAACCAAACTTGGCCCGCAAATCGACGACCGGAATCACTTTGCCACGAAGATTGATCACACCTTTGAGATACCCTGGCGTATTCGGAACTGCCGTAATATCCTGTACACCGATGATTTCCCGTACCTTAAGAACCTGCACTCCAAATTCTTCGTTGCCTAAATTGAAAGCCAAATATTTTCCGGCACGAACGTCCACAGCAATTGCAATATTCCCACCCCGGTTGGTTTCAGCAGTCTGTTCCATTACTTGGCATTTCTCCTCCGCTACAATTCTTGAAATCTCACCCGTTCATCTTGCGGACTAAGTACATATCGGTTGGTGTTGTAAAGTTTTTAATAAGAATATTTCGATCCATTTTAGAGGGGTAGTCCGCCGTTTCTTTTTCCCGACATCCACAACAGAATGTAGAATGGAACCTGTACTCTATGTCCGCAAAAAAACTGACAGCGCACGTGAAAGCCGCCGGTTGAGCTAGCAAATTGAGTCCAAAGGTTTTGGACAAAGTGCTGGCGAGTCTTCCTCGGCAAAACGATCCTAACGTCCTGGTCGGATTCGATACATCTGACGATGCCGGAGTGTATCTACTCTCAGAAGATTGCGCCCTTGTCCAAACTGTTGATTTCTTTACACCTATTGTGGATGACCCTTACCTTTTTGGTGCCATCGCAGCGGCCAATGCCCTGAGCGATGTCTACGCTATGGGGGGTAGGCCAATCACGTCCTTAACTATCCTTGCGTGGCCTTCCACCGGCGAATTTGAGGATCTGGCGGGTATTCTGCAAGGCGGTGCCGAAAAGATGAAAGAAGCGCAGTGCACGATTCTTGGCGGACACTCCATTACCGACGAGGAACCGAAGTTCGGTTACGCCGTCACGGGTTTAATCCATCCCGCTAAAGTGAAACCCAACGCCAATGCCAAACCTGGTGACGTCCTACTCCTTACCAAACCCCTTGGCACAGGGGTCATATCGACCGCGTTGAAAAAAGGATTAGCCTCAATTGCCCACGTCAATGCTTCCATTGATTCCATGACCACTCTCAACCGCTGGGCAGCCGAGGCCATGGCCCAAGTTGAGGTCAACTCGGTAACCGACGTCACCGGATTCGGGTTGCTCGGCCATGGTCGGGAGATGGCCTTGGCCAGTCACGTTACCTTGGAAATTGATTCGACCCTGCTGCAATTCCTGCCCGGGGCCGTTGAGTATTCCAGACTGGGGGCCATTCCCGGCGGTTTGAAAAATAACAGGGAATTCTGCGGTTCATCCGTTGCTGTGGATGCGGCTGTCTCTGCCGAAATTGAGAATCTTTTATTTGACCCGCAAACTTCGGGCGGTCTATTAATTTCGTTGCCGGAAAAAGACGCCGCAGTATTGGAACGTCTGCACTCCAAAGCATTCCGCATTGGTCGAGTTCTGCACCAACAGGGAAAAGCGATCCTCGTAAAATGAATTTCCCGTCAATTGACCGGCTTCAAGCCTTCCCCTGCGCCCAAACCTTTTTCCAACCATCCGGGATACCAGCGGAATATGTTTCCCGTCAGGCTGCCGATGAAAATGAAATGTTCCGGCGTCACGTGCAACCAATGCCCAGGGCTTTCCATCGCTCCCAGAATTTTTCCGGTGGCCAATTCAATGTGCATGATTCGCCCAGCCAGAGTATCGTAAGTTAAATTTTCAATGTTGTCGCGATGCGTGATAATCCACATTTCATCTGTGGGAGTGATGAACAGATTTTGCGTGGCACCCAGGTGTTTCCATTGCTTCAAGAACTTCCCTTCCCCGCTGAAAATCTGAATGCGGTTGTTCT
>JAYWBH010000336.1:0-5563 GCA_043781815.1 Bryobacterales bacterium
GAGCATGTCTGACCTCCATAACCTAGCGTATCACTACGCTAGGTTATGGGCTATTAAAAAAGCAATCCCGCGAATCGACACTTCCATGTCGCACACCCGCAACCTTCCTGAAAATGTTCTTCTGTGTGAATTTTTGATATTGTGATGGTTACGGAAACGCTATGCGGCGATCTTTACTATTCCTGGCAATGTCTGCCGCCCTTTGGGCCGAGGGTTCCAAACCAACTCCCGGTTTAACTGTTGTATTGGATGTGAAGGGAGCAAGTGTATCCAACCAGACTCTAACGGAAATGAAGGTTGAAATCCGCAACATTCTGAAAGAGACAGGCCTGCAAGTTGATTTCAAATTTCGCACGGAACTATTGCCCGAAGAGTCTTTTGAAGGATTGATCTTGGTTCAATTCAAAGGGCGCTGTGAAATGGACCAGCAGCCTGTTCTATTCGACGAACGGGGACCCATGGCTCTTGCTTACACACATACGATTGAGGGGGGGATTTTACCTTTCAGTACTGTTCTTTGTGATCAATTGAAGACTTCGATTCGCGTTGCAATGTGGGGAGACCAAAGATGCGCCGATTGGATTGTGCAGCCTTTTATCGACGGCAGTGGGCATTCTATTCCTGAATGCGGCGCTATCGGTAGCCATTGGATGCGCCTTCTATGCCATCAAACCTTTACTTGCGATGCTTCCCCAACGATTGCCATTCCTTCCTATTGAAGGGCAGAATCTGAATCGTTCCTAAATACGTCTTCTATACCTGCTCGTAAAAGTTCAGCAACACTCCATGCTTGCGAAATGCACCCTGCCCATTTGTGAGGAAAGTCACCATCGGCAATTTCTGGAAGGCGACCAAGCCCGGTTTCCATCATCTGTTCTTGCAGCCCCAACAACCATTGCCTGGCCTTATCTTGGGAACCAGCGGATCTTTGATGAACCTTCAAATAGGCCGTTAGAAAGGGGCCAAGCAGCCATAGCCAAACGGTTCCTTGATGGTAAGCGGAATCCCGTTCGCTAACTCCACCTTCGTATCGAGGACGGTACTTTGGATCATCCCGATTCAATGTGCGCAGTCCCACCGGAGTCAGAAGTTCTCGCTCCACAACCGCCACCACTTGCAGCGCTTGATCGTTGGTGAGCATTGTGTAGGGAAGGCTGACGACAAAAATCTGGTTGGGCCGGATGCTGCCATCGCCCTGCCCATCTTGAACAACATCGAACAGACAACCGCTCGCTTCATTCCAAAAAGTCTTGTAGAAACTTGCCTTGGCTTTATCGGCAAGCTCTGCGTACATACTTTCACAGGTGGGGTCGAAATCGGCAGCAAAAGACTCCATAATGCGCAATGCGTTGTACCAAAGCGCTTGAATCTCAACCGGCTTTCCATAGCGAGGCGTGACCACCCAATCGCCGACCTTCGCATCCATCCATGTAAGCTGAACGCCAGGCTCGCCACAGTTTAAAAGCCCGTCTGTGTCAACGCCAATGCCGAAATTTGTTCCACGGATATGCCAATCTACAATGCTCTTCAACTTTAGGTAAAGATGATCGCGAACAAGGGCAGCGTCACCAGAGTATTTACAGTAGGATCGAATCGCCTCGAAGAACCAAAGAGTCGCGTCGGCAGTATTGTATTCGGCAGGCTCACCGGCGTCCGGAAAACGATTGGGCAGCAATCCCCGATCCAGGCTATCGGCAGAGGCCAGCAGAATGTCCCTGGCGATTTCAGTACGACCTGTCACCAAAGTCAGGCCAGGGAGTGAAATCATGGTATCCCTTCCCCAATCGGAAAACCAATGATAGCCGGCAATGATGGTTTTTAGTTCGCCTCGCTGGACAATGAATTGATCAGCGGCCGCGGCTAGGGACTGCATCATGAGATTTGTATTTGGGACACCGCGCTTCAAATCTGCGCGTCGTTGAATTTCCTGATTGCAAAAGGACGTAGCTTGTTGAGCTTTGTGACGTTCTGTCGACGCGATGATCGCAGCAATACTCCTACTGTTCATTTGAAATTTAAGAATCAGTGGATTGAATAAGTCTTCCTGATAATCAAGGCCACGATCCCGTTCCACCGAGTATTCGAAATTTCGATACCAGACGCCAGTCTCTTCCATCGCATCCGCATCGTGGGCCAAATGCAGCTCGGGAAGTCCCATGTATGGAGAAAGAGTTGCCATGCCTGGCTCAACCAGGATGAAACGATTAAGGGAATCATTTTCATGCGTGGTGCTATGGAAATCGCGAAAGGCAACCAGCGGCCGAACTTCCAGCAGGATTTCGGAAGTTGCGTTCTGATCATTGCGGCGCAACTCGTACTGGATGACGGTTGTATTTTCTCCGTGCACCATAAACAGGCGCTTTTCCAGTTCGAAACCTTCCACCCGATATGTAAATACTGGAAAAGGATCTAAACGAAACTCAACTTGAAATTGATAGCCCTGGGGGTGAACCACGCCCGGATATTGGTTGGCGGAAAGATCATATCTGCGGCCATCAATCAGTAAGATTTCTTCCAGTTTTGCTAGAAGGAGCAATCTGCCCACAGGCGGCTTAGTGGCAGCTACCAACAAGCCATGATAGCGTCGGGTGTTT
Organism: Bryobacterales bacterium; assembly: GCA_043781815.1. Taxonomy (GTDB): domain Bacteria; phylum Acidobacteriota; class Terriglobia; order Bryobacterales; family Bryobacteraceae; genus JANXSF01. The sequence continues at coordinate 2,595 of JAYWBH010000336.1, forward strand.
AATCCGCAAATACTGGACGAAGAAAAACCACCCAAACCATTGGTCTCAAGCCACTCGTGTTGCAACGCGTAGTCAAGATTTCTACAAGCTTCCTGATTAAACCGGATGACGTTCATGCTTATGCACCACCTGATGGCATTGCATCATACTTCAGACGGGCAGCGTTGAAAGTTAGCTTTCTATTGACAAACAGCCTATTGACGAACAGGCTTCAAACAGATCCCCAATTTCTTGATCTTGTAGAGAAGCGCCTTGTAGTCAATGCGCAGTGCGGATGCAGCTTGCTTGCGGTTCCATTGCGTTGCGTTCAACGCGGAAAGAATCGCTTCCACTTCAGCCTGATGTTTAGCTTTCGTAACCTGTTCCAGAATCGGCGATTCTTCCAACTTACTTACATGCGAATAAGCAGGCGCAGCAGCTCGATTGATGGTCTTGATTTGAATTTCCCGAGCAATGGCTTCGGCATCACCAAGCACAATGAAGCGACGAATAATATTTTCTAACTCCCGCACGTTGCCCGGCCAGTGATAGTTAACCAGCACTGGTCGCAAAATGGATGGAAGGGTCAATCGTCGTTCCAAAGAGTGTCGTCGCATGAGCACTTCAGCCAATGGAAGGATGTCCTCTTTGCGATCTCTTAACGGTGGTAAATGAAGGTTTACAACATTCAGCCGGTAGTACAAATCCTCACGGAAAGTGCGGTCGATAATCGCTTTTTCCAGATTCTGATGCGTTGCCGCGATCACCCGGACATCCACGCGAATTGTTTCCCTGCCGCCGATGCGCTGGAACTCACGATCTTGCAGGACGTGCAATAACTTGGCTTGCAGTTTGAAATCCAGATCGCCGATTTCATCCAGCATAAGCGTACCACCGCTGGCCAGCTCAAACATGCCGACTTTTTTCTGAAACGCGCCGGTGAAAGCCCCGCGTTCATATCCAAAAAGTTCGCTCTCTAAGAGTTCCGAAGGCAACGCAGCACAGTTCAGCTTCAAGAAAACTTTGTCGGCCCTGGGTGATTCGGCGTGCAATTCGCGGGCAAGTACTTCTTTTCCAGAACCTGTTTCCCCTTGAATAAGCACCGGCACTTCAGACTTGCCCACATCCCGGGCCAGGCGTCGGATGGATTGCATACACTCAGACTGTCCAAAGAACAAGGAGGGCTGGGAAGCGGATGGCGGGTCAATTGCGGGTATTGATGGAGCCTTCATCATTGCCCGATCCAAAGCGGATCGAAGATCTTCTGGCACTATCGGATTGGTTAAAAAGTCAGTGGCACCGCGCTTCATTGCTTCCACTACTTTTGAAGTGCAGGAGACGTCCGAGACGATGATCACGGGAAGGTCATGACGGTGGTTCCTGATTTCACGCAGGGTATCCACGCCGTCACTATTTTGCATGAAGATGTTCAGCAGAACGGCAGATATCCGGCCATTGGCGTTGGCCAGACAATTCATAACCCCATTGCCGTCGCGGGCCGCTTCTACCTGATAACCTAGACAACTCAATGTCGTTTCCAAACCGGTGCGGATGTCTTGCTTGTTTTCTCCGATAAGTATAGTTTCGTTCATAATATGCCCAGTGAGTATGTCTTTGAGATCCAATGGGGGAAGCTGGGGTCTCTATGTCGGTAACATTACAATTAAAAAATCCTAAGCAACATCAGTAACAGACATCTATGTCAATTACTCTTTGCTGTAGGTTTCCACCCTATCACGGAATCCCACTTATTTTCCACACTAGGTACTGCTAGTACCATCGCCACTACCCTCAACTGCACCATTAGAATAACGCATTTCCAAGGAAAGTCAAGAACACTGAGTACTCAACCCAAAGTTTTGTAAGTTCCCAAAAAGTGGGAACATACTCCACATTGTGGTACTGGAACTCATATTACCTTGTCTCCACTTACAAACCTTCACTTAGTACAATTAGAGCCTAAACTAAGCAAACAAACTTGCTTACATATAAGTGCAATGTCTTGCTTTGGCAATTTGTTGGCAGCCTACGTGCAATGTATGAAGTAGTTATGCGCCGCTCCAAATTGTATCTAACGTTTCCCCTTCCAGCCTTCCTCCTTATTATGGTGATCCAACACCCCGCATTAGCAGGATCAAAAAAAGCCGCCGCCATCATCCAACCGTCGGAGACCCGGGCGGAGGCGACAACCAGCGCCCAGCCGAATAGCTATGTCATCGGCGCAGGGGATGTTCTTCAGATCAACGTTTGGCATGAACCAGAAGCGTCGGTTGCCTCCACGGTTGTTCGAACTGATGGGTTGATTTCGTTACCACTGATTAAAGAAATTTCAGCAGCGGGACTTTCCCCGGCTGAGCTTGAAAAACTGATTACAGAAAAGCTGTCCAAGCAAATTCGGAACGCCGATGTGACGGTTTTGGTGAAAGAGATTCACAGTGAAAAGATTTACCTGATTGGAGCGCTGAAGAAAGAGGCGCAACTGATTCTAAAATCTCCGATTACCGTGTTGCAGGCAATTGCTGAAGCAGGTGGACTGACCGATTATGCCAAGCGCAGCAAAATTTATGTGTTGCGCCAGGAAAAATCCAAGCAGCTACGCTTTCCATTCGATTATCCAGCCGTGCTTCGCGGCGAGCATATGGAACAGAACATTCTATTGCGTCCAGGCGACACGATCGTTGTTCCCCAATAGATGATACAAAGTGCAAAAGTTTTGGAATCAATCCAAAAAGTTGTGAATGATAAGCCAGAGAAGGATGCCATTGTGAGATCGGAATTGTTGTCAATCATCATCGTAGGACTGCTTTTCACCGCTACCATCCCGTATGTGGGAGCACAGCCAGTACTAGGAGTTTCATCGGATACGCATCGGGACGGGTTTGACATTTACAGCGCGTCGGCGGCAATGGCATACTCCTCCTACCCTGGTACTTTCAGTTCTTCCACCAGCAATGGAGGCAAGGTCCAGGGCGGTTATTCCACTTTGGCTG
>JAYWBH010000337.1:0-5548 GCA_043781815.1 Bryobacterales bacterium
CCTATGGATCGTCGAAACTTTCTCCGTCACATTGCCGGTGCCGTTGGCGCTGCGCCTTTCACTTTAGCGGCCAAAGATCCCCGGCCCAACATTGTTTTAATGATGGCCGATGACATGGGTTTTTCCGATATCGGATGTTACGGATCGGAAATTGCTACGCCGAATCTGGATCAACTGGGTCGCAATGGATTGCGTTTCACGCAGTTTTACAACATGGCCCGTTGCTGCCCCACCCGCGCGTCTCTGCTTACGGGATTGTATCCGCACCAAGCAGGCGTGGGGCATATGGTGGTTGATCATGGATACCCGTCGTATCAAGGATTTCTCAATGACCGATGCGTAACCATCGCCGAAGTCTTAAAGCCTGCCGGATATCATACGGCGATGGCTGGCAAATGGCATGTAGGGGAAGACCGTCCGCATTGGCCAACGGACCGCGGCTTTGAGAAATATTTTGGATTGATCAACGGTGCCAGCAGCTATTTCCAATTGGACGAAGGCAGAACCATGGCCATGGATGACCAACCGTTTACGCCTCCGGCCAAAGGCTTCTACATGACCGATGCCTTCACGGACAAAGCTGTAGAATTTGTGGATACATTCGGGAGACAAGACCAGCCGTTCTTTCTCTACTTGGCCTTTACGTCCCCGCATTGGCCGCTACACGCAAGGCCTGAGGACATTGCCAAATATCGTGGAAAGTACAAAGAAGGCTGGGATAAACTTCGGGAACGTCGGCTACGGAACATGCAGGAAATGGGTCTGGTGAAAAAGAGTTGGGGAATTTCGCCGCGTGATGAAAAAGCTCCAAGTTGGGAGGATGAGAAGGACAAAGATCAGCGCGACCTGGCCATGTCTGTCTATGCCGCACAGATTGACCGCATGGATCAAAACATCGGGCGCGTTGTAGGCAAACTGAAAGAATTGGGGATCATGGACAATACCTTGATCCTATTTTTGGCCGACAACGGTGGCTGCGCGGAAGAAGTGCATCGGGGCAAGGAAGGCGCGGAAACGGGCACCGCAGCTTCTTACGATAGTTATGGCCTGCCTTGGGCCAATGCATCCAATACGCCGTTTCGGACATTCAAACATTGGGTGCATGAAGGAGGCATTTCCACACCACTCATTGCCCATTGGCCGAAGGGAATTGCTGCCAAGGGCAAGCTGAATCACGACCCAGGACATTTGGTGGATGTGATGGCCACCTGCGTCGAGGTGAGTAAGGCGAACTATCCGTCAACATTTGGCGGCAAACAAATTCAAGCCATGGATGGCGAAAGTCTTGTCCCCATATTTAAGACTGGCAAGCGCCCGGAACGCAAACCCATTTTCTGGGAGCACGAAGGCAATCGCGCAGTGCGTCATGGCAAGTGGAAGATTGTGTCCAAATTCCGCGCGGGATGGGAGTTGTACGATATTGAAGCGGATCGCAACGAACTAACCAATTTGGCGGCCAAGCAGATAGATCGGGTAAAAAAGATGGCCGACCTTTACGATGCGTGGGCCACCAGAGCGGGTGTGGTTTCTTACGAAAAGCTGATTCCAGCCGCTAAGAAAAAGGGGAGCGCATGAATCGTCGAAGTATGATGGGGGCCATTGCCTACAAGGTAGCGGGGATGCCCATGCAGGTGAAAGCGGCTGCTGCCTATGACCGCATTCGTTTGGGATTCATTGGGTCAGGACTTCGTGGGTCGCAATTATTGGCCGATTTTATCAAAGCGCCTGGCGTGACACCCGTAATGGTTGCCGATGTCTATAGCGGATGTCTACAGCGGGCGAAGGAACAGACCGATGGTGAGATTGAAATCACCAAAGATTATCGGGCTGTGCTGGATCGCAAAGATATTGACGCCGTGGTAATTGCCACCCCAGATCATTGGCACAAAAAGATGACGTTGGACGCTTTGGCCGCAGGCAAGCATGTCTACATTGAGAAACCGCTGACGTGGTCTATTGAAGAGGGTCCAGAGATCATAGCGACGGCCGCGGCTTCTAAAAAGTTGTTGCAAGTGGGCAGTGGGGCAAAGACGGCGGCAGTTACCGCCAAGGCCAAAGAACTGGTACAGAGTGGAGTGTTGGGGAAGATCATGCAAGTGAAGATGGTCAACAATCGCAACAATCCAGAAGGCGCCTGGATCTACCCTATCCCGCCCGATGCTTCCGAAACGACAATTGATTGGGCCAGATTCCTTGGGGATCGACCAAAGAAATCCTTCGATCCGAAAGTGTTCTTCCGCTGGCGTTGTTGGTGGGAATATTCGGGCGGCGTGGCGACTGATTTGTTTGTCCACATGACCTCGCAACTGCACGAGGTGATGTCGGTTGAAGCGCCCAATTCCGTGGTCAGTCAAGGCGGATTGTTCCGATGGAAAGATGGGCGGACAGTTCCTGATTACATGTCGTCCATCTATGAATACCCTGGATTCCTGGCTGAACTTTCCGTGAACCAGTGCAATGGATACGTGCCACGCACGATGTATGTTTTGGGCACGGAAGGGACATTGGAATTGAGTGCAGGTAAAGTGGTGCACCACTTTGAAGCAAAGTCAGAAAACGTGCAGCAATACGGGAGTATGTCTTGGCCTAAGGCGCAAAGAGCGAAATACCTGGCCACGCGCAAGCCAACCGCTGCCCTTGAAAAGCCTCGCGAAGTGAAGATTGAACAAGGCCCTTCGCACACCGATCTTTTTTTGGTTTCACTACGCGAAAGCAAAGCTAGTGTCGAGGACGCCAGGGAAGGGCATCTGGCTGCTGGTGCAGCGCATTTGGCAAATATGGCGTACAAGAGTGGACGTCGAATGACTTGGGATGCGAAGACCAATGTGGTGCTGTGAGTGAGACAGGCATCCCGGGCTTGGCAGGCTGAATGTCTAATGCCTGCCTCACAAATTCAACTCCAGGTCTAGTGAAAATTAGCGAATTTAGTGAATGTGAATGTGGGGCAGGCGATTCCGCCTGCCAGCTCGCTTGCGAGCGAAGTCTTCATTTTCCAAAAAATTACAGGGCATCCCAACCCTGTCTTGTCCTGAATTAGTGGAAAACTTAAGAGGTAGACAAAAGAATCTATCGCGCTGGTGGTTATCTTATTTCGCCAACAACCATCGCTCTTCTGTTAGAAATGAAAATTATGTTAGCGTATCAATTGCAGCGGCAATGCATATACCCCAGTCACCATTGACCCAACGGTAAAGGCAAGCTTCGTCCCATCCATGGAAAGCGCGATCCCCCCAATCGATCCAATCCGCTGTGGTGCACCATCATCCAAAGGAAACTTCCATGTTTGCGAGCCATCGCTGGCATATGCTGCATCCGTGGTGAGAGCAACCTCCGTGATCCGGTTGAGTGGAGTTTTGTGCAGAGCCATGATCCCATTGCGGCGGATGCCCACAAACCCATTGGCATAACCCACCGCAACAACACTTGCATCCCTGCTTGCAGCAATTCCATGCAAAACATTTTCCGCAGGAGCCTTGTACAACAGCACGTCCGGACCGCTATCGAAAGGGCGTCGGCGCAATTCCTGACCATTTTTTAGATAAAGCACTGCCCCAGTGGTCCACACGCCAGGCAGCCCACGAAATGTTGCTTGGTCATCCAAAAGTATCGGGACAGGAGTTTGATTTTCTGTGGAGTTTGCCGACAATCGAAACAGTCCTGCACGCCCGTGACGATCACTCCCGCTGACCAACAAATCGTGCCCATCGGGGGACCATTTCACTGCTTCAATGTGGGCCATTCTCGCAGGCAATTCTTTTTCAGCACCATTCGATTCGCGCAGCACAATCACCTTGGATTCCTGACCAAAGTTCTCAGTTCCACGACGCGAAAGGTAGGCCAGCGTTTCACCATTTGACGAAAATGCGGGATGACTGTTCAGTCCAGGAAATTGACTGGATACCCGTTGGGCTTTGTTTAACAAGTTCGGATCGGCAAGCAGGACATCCACTTCACCGGAGCGTGATCCAAAAATAAGCTGCCCGTCAGTTGTGATTCCCAAAGGTAAGAATCGACCCAATCCAGAAGCAATGTGTTGTGGCTTACCACCCAATACCGAAATTCGCCAAACACTCATTGCACCGGAAATGTCGCTGGCAAAATAGATGTACTTTCCATCAACAGACCACAGTGGAAACAGTTGACTGCCAGCACCATTTGTAAGTCGAGTCTCCTTCGAGCCGTCTGCTGCCAAAAGGAACAGTGCCCGCTCTGGACCACCATCTTTTGTAAACGTATCGTAGACAATGAACTTGCCATCAGGGGACATATCCATCTTCTTGGGATAGACCCAATTCAATGATTTCAAGATTACAGGTGGGCCACCATTGAGCGGCACTAACGCGATCTGACTGATGTTATCTTTGCGAAAGAAAAGTGTGAGAATCTGCTTGCCATCAGGCAACCAGGCGCACGGTTGGACGAAGCCGGACTCTTCGTTCTGAAATAGAATTCGAGACTTTCCATCAAGACTTACCACTCGAAGATCGTAAAATCCTTGCGCATTAAACCAGGCGTAGGCGACTTGTTTGGCATCTGGAGAAATCGTCGAAAAATAAGCAAATTCTTTGGACCCTGCAGGATTGGATGTCAGCACTTTCACCGATCCATCGGATAGATCACGCAAGGCAAGGTTGCCAGTTTTGCTATCAGCGAAAGACAACCATTTGCCATCATGAGAGGGTGCGCCAAGTAAGTTAACGTCTTCCCCTGTCCATAAAGGTCGAGGCGTTTGGACACCAGCGGTCAATATAAAAAACAGAACGAGGATTGCCTTCCATACCAAACTGATGACATTATATCGGGGTCCCATGAAACTCATTTCGAAACTTATTCTCCCACTTGCCGCAGTTACTGCGATGTTCGCCCAACAGGGTTGGTACCCTCACGAAGGCGGTTTGATGAAGTACAGAGTGCAAATCCGTTTCGGCGAAGAGCCAGACACCATGCCCGATGGCTTCAAGTTTGGACGCGTCTCTTCAGTCGCAGTGGATAAGCAAGGAGAGGTGTACGTTTTCCATCGCGGAACAAAAGCTCCTCCAATTGTTGTGTTCGATAAAGATGGAAAATACTTGCGTTCCTGGGGGAAAGGAGTGTTTGGAAATCCTCATGGAATCCGCATAGATCGTGAAGGCAACGTGTGGACCGTAGACAACGGAGATCACCAGGTGATCAAGTTCGACCGTATGGGAAAAGAGCTGATGCGGTTGGGCGTGAAGGGTCAGAAAGGCAACGATGAGCGTACGTTCTTCCGACCCACCGACATTGCGTTTTCTCCAGATGGAAAATTCTTTTATGTATCCGATGGGTACGGAAATTCGCGAGTTGTGCAATTTACAATCAACGGGAAATTCGTGCGAACGTGGGGGACACCAGGGACAGGCATCAACCAGTTCAATACCGTGCACTCGGTTGCAGTGGATTCAAAAGGGCTGGTCTATGTGAGTGATCGAGAGAACAACCGCATTCAGATTTTCAGCGGGGAAGGGAAGTTCTTGAAGCAATGGAAACACCTGGGTGCCACGCAAAATCTGTTCATCACTCCCACAGA
>JAYWBH010000338.1:0-5545 GCA_043781815.1 Bryobacterales bacterium
GCGTAGGGAAGGCAATGCCAACTGAGGAATAAACTGAATGTCCTCGACCACATTGGAAAAACTTGCCGACCTGCTTGCAATCGCAAATACAACAGAACCGGACCCAGCAACGGGCAAGTCAGTCAATAATTCCGCTGGCTGATCACAAGGCAGCAGCTTCGGTTCTAGCGCAGCCCAATCGTTGGGAACCGGGGCTTCAAGCTGAACCGAAATATCTCTTGCCGCAATGACAAAATTGCCTTGCACTGGCTTAGCAAACGGTGGCGGCGGGGTACGTAGTTCGCTATCAATTACGAAGCGTAGGGAAGGCACTGCTAGCTGAGGAACAAACTGAATTTCCTCGGCAACGTTTAAACAAACTCCCGACCTGCCTGCAATTGCAAATACAACAGAACCTGACCCGCCAACAGGCAATTCCGTCAACAATTGCGCTGGCTGATCACACGGCAACACCTTCGATTCAAGGGGTGCCCAATCGATGGGAGCCGGGACATCAATCGGAACCTGAATACTTCTTGCCCCAATGACAAAGACGCTCTGCACTGGCGCCGCAGCCCGCAATTCACTTTCAAGCGCGACCTGTGGTGAAGGGATTGCCGACTGCGGTACAAACGGGATCTCCCCCGCAACATCAGAGATAAATGCCGATACCGCTGACCTTGGTGCAATCGTAAATCCAACAGACCCTGACGCACCAACCGGCAAGTTCGTCAGCAACTCCACTTGCTGATTACATGGCACTAGCTTAGGTTCCATGGCCGCCCGATCACTTTGAACCGGGACGTCTAACTGAACCACCATGCTTCTTGCCGCAATGGCAAAGATGATCTGCACCGGCGCTGCAATTGGCGGAGGTGGGCTGCGCAATTCGCTATCCATCGCCAACCCTGACGACACAACCGCTGCGGCAAACTCAGGCCAAGCCAGCAAATCCGCTTGCTGCAACTGCGGGATAGCGATGCTGGTCCTCGCCGGATTTACAAAACAGATGTTGGCGCGAGTTGCCAGCGGTGGAGGCGGAGCAACCAGTACACTATCGACCAACAGACTGAGTAGTGGCAATGGCAGTTGAGTCCGTGCCGACCAGGTGACCGGAACTCCCGCCGTTCTTCCGAAATGATGCGCTTCACGCAACGCCTTTGGTGAGATGGGAAAGGTAACTAACCCGCCCCTTTTTCGTCGTGAAATCACCTTTAAGCGCACGGGAGTGATTCGGGGCGAAAACAGGATGGGAACCTTGGACAGTAAATGTCGCAGGGAACCGCGCACGGTATTCTGTTGGAATTGATCCAGTGTGCCGTGTTGACGAACGGAAATGGTTGGTAATGAGCCCTTAAACGATGGTTGAGCGTGACGTGCTGCAGCAGGCGGAGGCGGTATGGGTGGCTCAGCCTGGAAATTCATATTGCTGAGCGCGTCAAACAAAAGATCGTCCGAAGGACACTCGTCGATTTCCGGCTGCACAGTGGCCAGACTTACCTCTGCGGGAGCTTGCCTATTTTCGACAACTTCCGTGGTCAAATTCGCAATTTGAGGGGAAGCTTTAAAGGCCACCGACAGCTCACTCAGTGCATCGAATAACAAGTCGTCTGAAGGGCACTCGTCGAGTGAAGGAGCGACGGGATAATTCACTTCCCGATGTGCTGATGATGAGCCTTGCCGATTCCCTGATGCTGGGGCGCCGACATTCGCCATTTGATGGGCGGCTTCCAGGGCTGCCGTATAGGCTGATGAATTTAGCTCTGCGGCGAGTTCCCGTGATTCTTCCAGCGTGGTTAGGGCAATCGCCTTCAACCCAACAGAAGTGTTGTGTACCCGCGTGGATTCCCCGCCACGATTGGTCACAAGTCGTCTCATGGCCATAAACGACTGCTCTTGCACATACTGCTTGCGATGAGCGTCGGAACAAAATTCGGCGTCTTTCAACCGGCGGAAAATCGGAATCGTCTTTTTGCAGAATATGCACTGCATAGTTATGGTCTGGGGGACGTCTACAGACCATATTAGGGAAGTGCTGTCGTTTTGAGAACGCAGTGAAGTACTTAAGCGGACTAGCTAATATCCAGACACCCTAGCCAAAATCTAGGGTACTAAGCTTAGACCACAGACTTGGTTACTAGATCGGAGCGGCTAAAAACTGCGTTATCGATGCTCACACCCAAACCAGGACCGGGCGGGAGCTCAAATTCTCCATTCACCGGGGCCAGTGTAGGACTGACAATTCCTAAGTACTCTTCGCCATAGTGTCGCCTAACCGTTTCCAGAATACGCAGGTTGGGCAGGTTGGCGGCCAGATGGAGCGAGGCGGCGTGTAGTACGGGTCCACCGCAGTTGTGAGGGGCAACGGGCAGGTAGTGGGTCTCAGCCATGGTGGCGATCTTCTTAGCCTCAGAAATGCCCCCTGTCCAGCAGATGTCCGGCATAATGATGCGGGCAGCCCGATTTTCAATTACTTCCCGAAAGCCCCAGCGGGTCATCAACCGTTCTGACAGGCAAAGCGGCAATCTTGTGGATTGGGCAAGCTGGGCATAGGCGGACAGATTATCTTGCGGCAGCATTTCCTCAAGCCACATGGGATGGAATGGCTCCAATTCCTGAGCAATTTGAATGGCGGCGGGAAGAGACCAGAATCCATGAAATTCCATGGCCACTTCCATTTCCATGCCAAACCTTTCCCGAATCAAACGCAACGGTTCCAAACCCTGTTTCATTTGGGCAGTGGTGATGAAATTGCCGCCTGTTTGCTTTGCAATGGAATCAAACGGCCAAATTTTCATAGCCCGTATGCCAGATTCCAGCAGCGATTCGGCCAACTGAACGGGTTCGGTGAGGAAGTTCAAACGGTCGTAGCAGGTGTTGTAGGTGGGAATGGTCTTGCGGGATGCGCCGCCCAATAATTTGTAGATGGGTTGATTGGCAACTTTACCGGCAAGGTCCCACAGTGCAATATCGACGGCGGAGATGGCCCGCATTTCCGCACCAGCCCAACCGGAATAGGAAATGGCCAGGAACATGTCGGCCCACAGTTTGTCGATTTCAGAAGGGTCGCGATTGAGTAGAATCGGGGCGAGGGAATTTAGGATTACAGCACTTTCGGCTGCGGGACTGGGATAGGTTTCACCCAGACCAATGAGGCCGCTATCGGTATGAATGCGGACCCACAACCATTGGATGGGGCCCGCATGAACAGTGATACCACCGGCAAGCTGCAGCGTTTCAATCTTTGTAATTCGCAATTTCTACGAATTATAGCGCTTCTGGCATTGGCAGCCCGGACTTTAACAACGCTTTGGCTAATACTTCTACGCTAGCTAGTTCGGCAATGCAGCGAGCAATGGATACCTCGCAAATGAGTAGCGCACGTGCCCGTTCCAGCATCTTTTTTTCCCGGAAGGATAGAGGTTTTTCCCGTTGAATGATAATCAGCGTTTTGAAGACTTCCGCTACTGCCAGAAGACCGCCTATCCGCATTTTATCCGAATTTTCTTTGAAGCGATCTTTCCAATCGGCGGTCAACTGAACGGAACCGTCGGCAAGAAATGTCAGGACTCTAGAGATTTCCGTAGTCTTAGTAACTTTGCGTAATCCCACATCACCAACGTGGGAAAACGGGACCATTACGGTTAAGTGATTCGTGGCCAGGCGGAGGAGGTAGAAACGTTCTAGTTGCGCCCCGAAACTGCGGCTGCTAATGTTCTCAATCACCCCGACACCGTGGTTCGGATATACGACGCGTTCACCAATTTGAAAGGTCATGCAGGGATCTCGTACACCTTTATAAAAGTTATTTAACCACTGGGATAGCTTGAGTGAATTGTAATGGTACTGTAAACTTTCGTCAAGAAGAAAATGCAGGCAAAGTCTAATAATTACAGTACTTTTCGAATATCACCCCCATATGGGGGGATTGATGACTGAAATTTCAGTCACTTGCAAACAGCAAACAGCACTTCCAGCAGGTGTTAAAAAACTGAAATTTCAGTTGATTTGGCCAAGAGATAGGACACCCCTTGCGAGTGCTGGCTTTAGGATGTCATTTGGGATGGGAACCCCACTTGCAAGTGGGGGCTGAATTTAGTGGTCTCTATCGGTAATCAGTTCGGTGACTGCGGCTAAGGCCCGCTGTGTTTGTGAATCAGGAAAATTAGCGATAATTTCCCTAGCCGTCTCCGTAAACACTTGCGCACGGGCTCGAGCCCGTTCAATCCCTTTGCTGGAATTGGCGAAATCCAGAATCTGCTTGAAGGGGACTGCTGCGTAATCACTGGTTTTGAGCACGGTTTCCACCATGGCACGTTCCACGGCGGTTCCCCGCTCCAAGGCGTAAATTAGCGGTAGGGTTACTTTGCCTTCTCTAAGATCGTTGCCCACTGGTTTACCTAAGACTGATTCCGATGCGGTGAAATCCAGAATGTCGTCCACCAATTGGAAGGCCATTCCCAGATTCCAGGCAAAGTGTCCTAAGCGGTTCTCTTCTTCCTCACTGGCATGACCGACAATGGCCCCAAGCTTGGCACAGACTGAGAACAAGCTGGCCGTTTTGCGATCTACCAGATCCATATAATCGTTTTCAGTAAGGCTCATGTTGCCAATCCGTTCCAATTGGAGCACCTCACCTTCCACCATTAGCTGGGTGAGTGAAATGAGCAGGTCAAGCACACGGAAATTTCTTTCCTTGAGTGCCATTTGGAAGGCTTGCATGTACAGCCAGTCACCGGCCAACACACTGGTATGATTGCCCCAAACCGTGTTGGTGGAGGCCCGCCCGCGACGCGTACCGGCAACATCAATGACGTCGTCGTGGACCAGCGTGGCGGTGTGAACCATTTCCACCACGGCTCCTAAGCGAATGGCCATTTCGTCGGGATGGCGGAAAAGGCGACAGGATAGTAGAAGTAGTGTCGGGCGAAGCCGTTTACCACCGCCGGCCTGCAAATGACGGGTAATGGCGGTTACAGTATCGACACTGGCAATGGATTCCAGGCGTATCTCTTCTTCAACACGGCGCAGATCGTCTTTTACGATCTGGTGTATTTCTAATGCGGAGAAAGTCTGGCCAATCTTGCCAAAGCCCATGGAATCCTCAAGTTTACCCGTTATGCGAAGCCGCTGGCAAACTTCATTTGCCTCAATCCTACAGCCACGTTCACAGCTACACTTTAGATGACCATGTTTTTCCATTCCGTCCTAATTTTTCAGTTGGCTTTTCAAGTGAGCCCAGGATCGGCAGATTCCTACACGGAAGGAGTATTACTACTGGAGCAAGGCAAATTAGATGCGGCTCGGACTAGCCTGGAACTGGCGGTAAAACGAACTCCGGCAAATGCCCAAGCATGGAAAGCTTTGGGAGTTGCGGCGGCCATGGCGGGCGATTACAGTGCTGCAGAAGCGCCTTTTGCGAAGGCTTGCCAACTGAATGCGAAACTAATCGACGGCTGCTATTTTTGGGCTCGCGCACTGTACGCCTTGAATCGATTTGAGCCTGCCATTGCCGTTTTGAAGAAACTGGACGACGGGCAGGCTGGTCGGACTCAAACCGCTTTGG
>JAYWBH010000339.1:0-16044 GCA_043781815.1 Bryobacterales bacterium
GTAGTTGTCCTTCGTTTGGCAACTCCTAGAGTCAACCCCGTCAATAGGACATTTCTACTTTGCTCAATTAGGACATTATCATTTTGCCGTGACAGTTCGATGAGAAAGTTTGACGGTGCCCTCTCCGCTTTTCTACAATAGAGAAGGTAGTGCGGGGGTAACTCAATGGTAGAGTCACAGCCTTCCAAGCTGTTGGTTGCCGGTTCGATCCCGGTCCCCCGCTCCATCTTCAAAACAACACCAAACTGAATTCGTGCAAGTTTCTATCGATTGCTGACCTAAGAGAAAATACTATGTCCCTCTAGGCCAATGATCGGGGATAGGAATACTGAAGTTCAAACCATACTGAAAAAGCATGATAAATAGTCAGCTTTTCCCACGTCGGTCTGCTTTCATCACCACCCTACTACTTTCCGTATGCGCTGCTTACGGACAAGGAACGATTTCAACCATCGCTGGTAATGCCACCTGCTCTTTCAGTGGTGATGGTGGGGACGCCCTTGTAGCCACGATTTGTGGCCCACAAGGAGCGATTGCGGACGGCGTCGGCGACGTGTACTTTGTCGATAGTGGAAATTGGAGAATCCGTAAGATCGCACCGAACGGGATTATTTCGACAATCGCCGGTAGTGGTTACCGTGGCACGGCAGGCGATGGCGGTCCAGCAGTCTCCGCCAGCATTGGCGTTGTAAAACACCTTGCCCACGACGGTGCCTCGCGTCTTTGCTTCGCGGACCAGGACGCCCACAAGCTTCGCTGTATCGATTTGACTACTGGAATCATTAGCGGCTACGGAACAGGGATGAATTTTGTTGCAGGAGACGGCGGCCCGTTTTCGAGCGCAAGTTTTGGGAATATCAGCGGAGTTGAATTCGTTCCTCGGTACCTGAATCCATCTTCTATTGATATTTACATGACCGACGGTGCCTACATAGGCAACGGCCAATTTAGCAGTATCATCCGTCGTATTGACGGAGCGACTGGGATCATATCGACTATCGCCGGTTCCGGGACACAGGACTTGCGTTACTGGAACAACGCGCTCTACGTCGCCGATCCGACCAATCATCAAATTCTAAAACTTGATTTCGTCAACCTCCTTTTCGGCAACCCCACCATTACAACCGTAGCGGGATGTAACGGTTACCCTTGCTACACCGGTGACGGAAATCCTGCAAATCAAACTTTACTCGGGACACCGGAACACATTGCTTTCGACGCAGCGGGCAACATGTTTTTTACCGATACCTACACCAACAAAGTACGTAAAGTTGGGTCAAACGGAATTATCGCCACCGCAGCTGGAAATGGGACGTTCGGGGTCGGTCCAGATAACGTGCCCCCAACGCAAAGTTTCTTCGGTGGCTTAAGTGGCCTTGCCAGAAATCCTTTGGCGAACGGCTTTGTGATAGCTGACGCATCGAATCGACTGCGGATGTTGCAGCCTTCCACTGCTTCTTATGTTTCCAACATCCAGCTCAGCAGCACACAATCCCTGCCCGCATTTGGAACATCCGTCACTTTAATTGCAAACGTCACGGGGTCGGGCTTTCCACCCCCACCTTCGCCCCCAACCGGAACTGTGCAGTTCTTCAATGGCGTCAACTCATTAGGTACGGCTGTCATTAGCGGCGGACAGGCCCAATTCACCACGAGCACTTTGCCAATCGGCACTAACTCCATAACTGCGACTTACAATGGCGATAGCATTTACTTTCCAATTACCTCCGCTCCGTTTCCGCAATCGGTGCAAAAAGCCTATACGACAACTTCGATTACCGTTAGCGGTCCAAACCCAACAGTATATGGATCATCCTCAACCCTGCTCGCCAGCGTCTCCCCATCCACTTCCACCGGTACAATTCAGTTCTTGAGTAGCGGCAACGTGCTGGGCACGGCATCGGTCACCAACGGACAAGCTCAGTTCACTACAGGGATTCTGCCTGTTAGCACTTACTCGCTTACAGCCGTTTACAGCGGCGATGTCAACTATTTGGCAAGCACTGCAAGCGCAATTCAATTGATTGTTACGAAGGTAACCCCGGCGATCACGTTAGTGGCCAACCCATCCACGTCCACATCGGGCCAGGCGGTAACTCTCACGGCAACCTTCACACCGGCCAGTGCAACGGGCGCAGCACAGTTCATGAACGGCGGAACACAGCTTGGCATAATTTACTTAAGCGGCGGACAAGCCCAGTTGACTACTACCGCTCTCCCTGTCGGAACGAATTCGTTGAGGGTGATCTACTACTCTGACGGGAACCACAATGATACTACTTCGGCCCCAATCCAACAGACGGTGAACAAGGCATCCACCACCATGACGTTGGCGTCCAATTTGTCCACCACCACATTTGGCCAAGCCGTTACCCTAACCGCTACCTTGCTTCCAACCAATGCTTCTGGCTCAGTTCAGTTCTTAAACGGCGGAACTTTGTTAGGAAGTGCTGTTATCAGCGGAGGACAGGCGCAGTTTGCAACTACTGCAATCCCAGTGGGCACGAATTCGATTACTGCGATTTACAGCGGAGACGCAAGCTTCCTTACCTCAACAGCCGACCCGATTCAACAAACAGTTAACAAAGCATCCACAACTGCGACGCTTGCACTTAGCCTGTCCACTTCTACGTTTGGCCAAGCAGTAACGCTGACCGCGACAATGGCACCTGCCATCGCTACAGGCTCCGTGCAATTCTTGAATGGCAGCACCGTTCTGGGGTCTGTGGTCATCAGCGGTGGACAAGCGCAGTTCACAACTACCGTGCTTCCTACTGGCACTAATTCGTTGACAGCGATCTACAGCGGTGACGCGAATTACCTCACTGCTACTTCCAGCGCAGTTCCACAAACAGTAAATAAGGCAACCCCCACGGTGACGATTGCCGCCGACCTATCCACCTCATCCTTTGGCCAAGCGGTCACCTTGACAGCCTCATTGTTGCCGATCGGCGCTACAGGCTCCGTGCAGTTTTTGAATGGTGCGACGCTGCTTGGCACGGTGGCTATCAGTGGTGGACAAGCGCAGTTCACAACTACTGCCCTTCCTACTGGCACTAATTCTCTAACAGCGATCTACAGCGGTGACGCGAATTACCTCACCGCCACTTCCAGCGCAGTTCCACAATCTGTAAATAAGGCAACCATTACAGTGACGGTTGCCACAAGCCTATCCACCTCATCCTTTGGCCAAGCGGTCACCTTAACTGCTGCTTTGTTGCCGACCAGCGCTACAGGCTCCATACAATTCTTGAATGGGACGACGCTGCTTGGCACGGTGGTCATCAGCGGTGGACAAGCGCAGTTCACAACTACAGCGCTTCCCACTGGCGCTAATTCTCTGACGGCGATCTACAGCGGTGACGCAAATTACCTAACCGCCACTTCCAGCCCAGTTCCACAATCAGTAAGCAAGGCGTCGGCTAGCATTGCGATCACTGTCGACCTTTCCACATCCGCAATCGGCCAAGCGGTCACCCTCACGGCTACGGTTACACCTTCCACCGCAAGTGGCTCAGTACAGTTCTTAAACGGTGCCGCAGTGTTGGGTACGGCTACTATCATCAGCGGACAAGCCCAGTTCACCACCACCGCGCTACCGGTTGGTACAAATTCACTCACGGCTGCTTATAGCGGTGATGCAAACTACGTGACAATCACTTCCGACCCGATCCAGCAAACGGTTAATAAAACTGCCACTACGTTGACGATGGCCGCCACCCCATCTACTTCAATTGTTGGGCAAATGGTAACACTGACAGTTTCTGTATCACCTTCCACGGCGTCCGGTTCTGTGCAGTTCATGAACGGCGGTACCGTTTTAGGAACAGCCACAGTCACCAGTGGACAAGCGCAGTTCACAACGCTTACCCTACCAGTTGGCACGAATTCACTCACCGCGACCTACGGCGGTGATGCTACCTTTATAGGTTCCAGTTCCACAGCGATCCCGCAAGTTGTCAATCCCAAGACAGTTACTGCAGCAACCGTAACCTCATCACAAAATCCTTTGATTGTAGGAGCGTCAGTTACATTCAGTGCGTCAGTGTCTCCGACGACGGCCACTGGAACACTACAATTCCTGGACGGTGCAACTGTGATTGGTACGGGAACGCTGGTCAATGGTTCAGCAGCCTTCACCACAGCGACACTCACTCAAGGGACGCACTCGATCACAGCAGTTTATAATGGCGATTCGGCTAATGCGGGGTCCACATCAGCCGTGCTTTCGCAAGTGGTCAAAATAAATAGCGGACTGACGATGACTGCCTCTCCCAGCCCAGCAGCAGCAGGGCAAGCTGTGACGATTACCGCAACAATGAATTCTGCCGCCACAGGCACCGTGCAATTTAAAGATGGAGTCACGGTGCTGGCAACGGTCCCGGTAACAGCGGGTACTGCCACCTATTCGACGTCCACTCTTGCTGCGGGTTCGCATACACTGTCAGCAAACTATAGCGGCGACGCCACGTATATCAATTCATCCACTAGCATTGTCAAAACGATACTTGCGACCTCTTCCGTTTCCATCGCATCGAACGCGAATCCCACAACGGTTGGGCAAAGCGTGACGTTTACAGCGTTGGTCACACCAGCCACGGCGACGGGGACCATCCAGTTCCTCGATGGAGGAACGGTGATTGGTACAGCATCTCTAACTTCGGGGGTGGCTTCATTCTCGACAGTTTCGCTGGTGAAGGGAACGCACTCCATCGTAGCGAGCTATAGCGGTGATTCTGCCAGTGCGGCAGCAAATTCTGGTGCGTTGGCGCAGGTGGTGAAAGCTGTTGCGTCGGTGACCATAGCGTCCAGCTTGAACCCCGCAGTTACCGGACAGTCCATTGTTCTTGCAGCTACCGTTGCCCCCGCAGGTGCCACCGGTACGATTCAACTTTTAGATGGAGGCGCGGTGATTGGAACGGTAACACTTGGTTCCGGTAGCCCACAATTTTCAGTCTCATGGAACGCTCCAGGTGCCCACTCAATTACAGTATTTTATAGCGGTGACGCTTCCAATACGTCGGCTACTTCGGCGATTCTGACGCAAACAATTAATCCTGCAGGGCCAACAGCTCCGTCC
Source organism: Bryobacterales bacterium (assembly GCA_043781815.1). Taxonomy (GTDB): domain Bacteria; phylum Acidobacteriota; class Terriglobia; order Bryobacterales; family Bryobacteraceae; genus JANXSF01. The sequence goes on from JAYWBH010000339.1 coordinate 5,081, forward strand.
ACTTTGACCGCAACGGCGGCAGGAGCGAATCAAATTAATCTCGCTTGGACGGCCAGTTCCACTAGCGGTGTGACGTACAACGTCTACAGCAGTGCAACCTCAGGATTCACACCTTCCACATCGAACAGAATTGCCAGCGGAGTTGCGACTACAACCTACTCTGCCGCAGGTCTGAGCCCTTCAACTACACGCTATTATCGGGTAACTGCGGTGAACGGTACAGGCGGTGAATCATCAGCAACCAATCAAGCCAACGCCACCACTTTGGCAGCCGTTGCTTGCCACGTAACTTATAGCGTGACCACTCAATGGAACGTCGGATTCGGAAGTGCTTTTTCAATCCAAAACACTGGATCAGCTCCTCTGACATTTTGGAACTTGACTTGGACTTGGGCCAAGAACCAGAAGGTGACCCAATCCTGGAACTCAAATTATAGCCAAACGGGAGCGAATGTCTCATTCACGAATATGAGTTACAACGCTTCTATCGCACCCGGAGCAACCATCGCAGGGATGGGATTTAACGCAAGCTATAACGGGACAAATCCCACGCCAACGTCTTTCTATGTGAACGGGACGCTTTGCAATTAACCGTTTTGCGAGAATCTAGTGGGCTACCTGAAAGGCAGGCGCCCATTGGTGATTATCGGTTCAGTATCGGGGATGTATCAGATACAACAATCAACGCTCAGCAAGCCCCTGTACACGACGGAGATCCTGCTGCATCTCTTCGAATCCATAGTGAACTGGAATCCGTCGGCTGGCCAGAACCCTTTGGAAGTCCAACTGGGGCAAGCCCGACAACTCAGCGGCTTGCCCAAGCGTAAGCCTTTCTCTTTGAAATAAGGTAAGCGCGAGTTCCGTCAGCAATTCTGCTTCAGTCAACTTAGTTGATTCAAGAAGGCCGTCTGGCAAAGTTACCGTCATAGTTCCGCCTACTTGAATTGTAACGCCTGATTGGCCGCAACTAAGTCCTAAGCCTGCGGCTGCGGATTAAAGTAAAGCGTCTTCCCAGCACACACCCTCGCCATGGGCGGATGACGGGATTGCTATTGTGTACAATGAGTACGCAATATGGAAACTGAAAAGATTGGGATGCGTGAGTTTCGCGAGAATCTGGCAGGCTACCTGGAAGGTGGTCGTCCCTTGGCTATCACCCGACATGGTGAGACGTTGGGCTTTTTCATTCCTGCCCAAAAGCGCAGTCGGATGGCAGAAGTTAAGGCTATGCGTGCTGCCGCCAAAGACCTTGATGCGATGATCGCAACCTGGGGTGCTTCGGAAGACCAGCTCATGGGCGAGTACAAGAAAATTCAGCGCACCACACGTGGGAAGAAGCGTACTGGCAAGTAGAGCACTTGTGCTCGATGCTACTTTTGAATCGGGCAGTGCGCTTAGTGTCTCGTCCTTAATCCCGTTCAATCGAATGAAGACTATTTCACCAATGGCTTCAGAAGTTGCTGCACGAGATCTTTCAGCGTGGACAGATCATCGCTACCGTCTCCTGCATATCGGATCACGCCTTCGCGATCAACAACCACATAGAGTGGGATTGCAAATTTCACACCCTGCATGTTGCCAAACATCTTCCATAGAAAATCTTTTTCACCTTGAGCTCGAATCACTTGAGGGAATGACAATGCCTTTTCTCGGATGAGTTTTTCAGCCGCTACACGGCGCTCTGGTTCGTCTACGTTGATACCGATTACCACTACATCGTTTTGATGATCGCGGGCAACCGAGTCCATTGCTACCAGCTTGGCAACGCAAGGAGCACACCAGGATGCCCAAAAGTCGATGATGTGTATCTTGCCACGGAAATCGGAGGAGCGAATCAACTTGCCTTCGTTGGTTTCTACCGAAAACGACGGGATCGGTGTATTGATCGTGGGTACCGTTAAAGTCGAGACTCGGAAAGTAATGGACAGACCTGATGGGTCAAGTTCGGCGACTTGTAGGGGCAGCCCACAGACATCCATAATCTCTTCCAGCTTGCGGTATTCGCCAGCACCGTAAAGTCTCCCATCGTTGTTTAGGTCCAAACCAATCGTTGTTCCTTTCGTGGAGTCATTGCGATCAAATACGCCATCGCCGTTGAGGTCCAGAACCATCAGTCCCATCTCGCAACCGGGAAGTTTCAGCCTGCCTTCTGCGCGATAGACAGGCATCCAGGAAAGAATTTCGCTAGTCTTGCCATCCCTTTCTGAACGGCTATATCCCAAAAGGTATTGTAAGGATTTGAACGATCCAAGGGTACGTTTGATCAGAACCAACGATGCCTGACCGTTCAACAAGACCATTGACGACGGCTCCGCATCGGGAAGGTGCACCACCACACCGAGTAATGGAGCAGGTGTTCGTTCCAGACTAGCTTTGAGACCTCCGGGCAGAGTCGCCGCCAGGTGGCCCAATGCGTCAGTCTGTATCCCGACTCCAATGCTCATCCCTTGCATTGTGCCAGTGGTAATGTGCAGAGGCACTTGCATCAGTTGCTCTGAAACGGCGTTTGACGGCGGCTGAGCCATTGCTTCTAACGTCACGAGTAAGAGTCCAAGAACTCTGAGCATTCGTTTACTCCGTTGTGGTCAGTTGACCCTAAGCTTGCGGCTTAAAGTACAGCGTCATCCCAGCACCAACCGCAGCCATGATCATCCCAACAAACAGCAGTGGATTCGGGGAATCCTTGGGCGGATGCTGATACATAGAGAACAACACATTAATAACCGGAGCGCCGCCAAAAACAATGGGCATTACGTAGTTAGGAATGCCACCGTTGCGAAATGCAAAAATAATGAAAATCGCACCCAGCGCACCCAACGTGCCGCCCAGAGTCGCCGCCGTCACACCGCCAGAATTGAAATTGTTGAGCCCACCTTGCGACCCCAACATGATCACCGGAACAATTACGCCCATCAGGAAATAGGCAACTCCAACGCACAACAACGCCTTAAAGGGATTCCCCAGCGCTGCTTGGCCTTTATGCAGAATCGGGCCGTAAATGCCCCACGAAAGCGCCGCTCCTAGAGCGAATAGCATCCAGATCATGGAACGTTTTTTCTCCTTATCAGCCATGTAGAGTCGATTGTAACATCCTTACCGGCGTAAGGACTTTTCTGCCTTGTTCTCTACCTGTTTGAAGCCCACTGGAACTACCAGCTTTGACACATCCGCTGTGGCCGAAATCGAAGTTGTGGTGAGTGTCATTTCCGACATCACACCGGCTTCCGCATCTGGAACCTTGGCAGTTGTCGCTTGCGCTTTGGGAGCAGCGGCATCCGCTTCCGCCTTTCTGCGTCCTCGTGACAAACCACCCAAACCCGCTGCGCCAATTCCACCAAACTTCCCTAACCTGCTGGCAACAGCGCTGGCAACGCTTTGTTCAGCAGCGTCTTCTGTGGATGTTTTTACGTCCGTACCCATATCGGCCCTGGCTTTTGCACCCGCTTCTGACGCTTGCGCCATCTGCGCGGTCATCTCTGGCGACATCATCATTTTTGTCACTGACATTAAATGAAAGCCTTCCATTGTGCCCGCCTTGCTAGCCATTGCGGCCATCGCTTTGGCGGTTTGGGGATTCGCCTGAATGCTGCGGAATGTGTCTGCCGAAAAACCAATTTTGGTAGCCATACGCCGATGGAAATCCATCAACTCTTTACCTGCGGGGACATCTTTTGAAAGCCAAATGTGATTCTCCATCTTGGTGTCTACACCCTGGCCAGATTTGGGGTCGGCCATTTTCATCACAATGGTCATCACTACTTCACGAGCCGAGTATCCGGAAATCATTTTTGTATTGCCAGTTTCATTCACTTGAACATCGTAGGTCATGTCCACCTGATTCTTTTTCCCGGCATCGGAAACGTTGTTGAGCATCTTTTCATACATGGCTTTCATCTCGGCAAAAGTCATTACTGAATAGGTGCTCGATTTGTAATCAACATTGGTGATGGTCTCTTTATCCAGATCCCAAATCATCCCAGAGTCTTTGGAGATGTGGGCCATGCGATTGCCTTTAATCACAGTGGTTGAATCGATGGGTTGTTTCAATCGGCCAGAGAAAGGCATTTTCAACAATGCACCTCCGGTCATTTGAGTGGTCTGTTGATAGGTGATTTCGGCTTGGGCGGTAATGGCCAAAACGACCGAGAGAAAGGATAGGGGAAGAGTTTTCATAAGTTTGTCCTTACTACATTGCAGTTTATCCAAAAACGGTGCCGTCTGGTGCTATACAATTACTTAGAACTACGAATGAACGACATTACTGTCCACCCCAGCATTAAGCCCATCCTTCCGCACTACCTGTTGAGCGCCGCACTTTTCGTGGCAGTAGTGGGCTGGTTAGGTTACAGCGGTTCAACTTATTGGTGGCTGGTGATTCTGCCGCTCTTGGTTGCTCTGTGGGCAGTTGCCAAGCATATTACATTGCGAACCACCCGGTTGGTAATTGAAGGCGACCTGATTAAATATGAATCCGGTTTCGCTTCCAAACAACAACGGACCATTGTGATTCAGAAGCTGCAGGACGTAAGGGTGGATCAATCGGTAATGGAACGCATGTTTGGAATCGGAAGTCTGACGTTGGAAACAGCCGGCGAAAGCAGTCGGCTGACAATTGAAGGGATTGATAATCCCGGACGCATCGCGGAAATGCTTCATGAGAAAATGCAGCATCATGGACAACCGTAATTAAAATTTCGCTACTTCGCGAATGGAAAAAGGAAAAATGGCAAAAACCCTGGAAGGTAAAGTAGCAGTGGTAACCGGTGCAAGCCGCGGACTTGGACGAGCTATGTCGGTAGCGTTCGCGCAGGCAGGTGGCAAAGTTGCTATCGTCGGTCGGGACAAAGCGATGTTGGCGGAAACCGTAAAATTGTGCGCCGAAGCGGGTTCTGAAGGGGTCGCCTTCACCGCCGACGTCACCAGCGAAACGGACATGGCTCAACTGGAAAAAGACGTCATGGCCCATTTCGGTCGCGTCGATATTCTGGTAAATAATGCTGGCATTAACATCCGGAAAAACATTGACGAGTTCACGCTTGACGAATGGAACTCCGTGCTTACCACCAACCTGACCAGTGCCTTCTTGTTGTGCCGAGCCTTTGTGCCGCACATGAAAGGCAAAGGATGGGGACGCATCCTCAACATGACCTCCATCATGAGCCATGTGTCGCTGGGTGGTCGCGGGGCTTACTCATCCAGCAAGGCGGCGCTGCTTGGACTGACCAAGGCACTGGCCATGGAACTGGCACCGGAGGGTATTTGTGTGGTGGGCATCAGTCCCGGACCCTTTGCTACTGAGATGAATATTCCGTTGATGAACAACCCGGAGTTGAACAAGCAGTTCCTTTCAAAAATCCCTGCAGGCAAGTGGGGCCAGCCGAAAGATATTGGTGCGTTGGCTGCGTTTCTTTGCTCCGATGCGGCTGATTTCATCACCGGTACGGATATTCTGATTGATGGCGGCTGGTGCGCTCAATGAAGTGTTGGAGCGGAGCGTATCAGGCCTTTGAAAAACCGCTCTCTCGCGGTCACGGCTCCGTAAGTTACCGAGCCGTGACCGCAAGGGAGCGGTCTTATAACCATACAAGAAACCTGTTGCTAACCGCCTTGACAGCAACCATGCTGCTCATCACAGGCTGCAATCAAAACAAGAGAAAAGTGATTGCCGTAATCCCCAAAGGGACCTCGCACTTATTCTGGGTATCGGTCCAAGCCGGGGCACTATCCGCTGGCAAAGAATTCAACGTTGATATTGAATGGAACGGCCCCGCCGCAGAAACAGACTACACTCGTCAAATTCAAATTGTGGATAGCTGCATTGCCCGACATGTGGACGGCATTGTCCTTGCTGCCGGTGAGAAGAAAGCCCTGGTGGCCCCCATGGAACGTGCTGTGGCTGCGGGCATTCCCGTAACCGTGTTCGATTCCGGTCTTGAATCCGACAAGTACATGACCTTTCTTGCAACCAATAATTATGAAGCAGGAAAGATGGCCGCAGCAACGCTCGCCAAGCTTTTAAATGACAAAGGCAAGATCGCCATGGTGGCCCATGAACCCGGTAGCCAATCCACCATGGATCGCGAACGCGGCTTTGAAGATGCGATCAAACAATCCTTCCCTGGCATGCAGATTGTTGCCACACAATTCGGCCATTCCGACCGTTCCAAAGCCATGGGTGCTACTGAAAATATTCTGACAGCCCATCCTGAACTGGACGGGATTTTTGCATCCTCCGAACCCAGTTCCGTTGGAGCCTCACTGGCCCTGAAATCGCGCAAGCTCAACGGTAAAGTGAAACTGGTTGCCTTCGATTCCAGTGACGGCATGATTGAAGATTTGCAAGCCGGTGTGATTGACGCCATGGTGGTTCAAGATCCGTTCCGTATGGGTCACGACGCAGTGAAGACCATCATCGACAAGTGGAACGGCAACCCGCCGCCGAAGCGCATTGACCTGAGTGCCCGCGTGGTTACCAAAGCCGATTTGGAAAAGCCTGAGATCAAAGCGCTGCTGCATCCTGACGTGGAACAATACTTGAAAAAATGACCAGCTTTCCTGAACGTTTACAAACATGCGGATCATACGACGCCGCACTTACCTTGATTCTGACTGAGTTTACGGCCGACAGCGGCACCATTCACCGCATTGGGGAAGATGGTGCGCTGCACTTGAAAGCGGCTAGTCAAGGCATCCCCGAAGTGGTGTTGAATATTGTTCGCATTGTTCCCATGGGCAAAGGCATGGCCGGATTGTGCGCCGAACGCGGGGAGGCAATCACCGCCTGCAACATCCAAAGCGATGCCAGTGGCGACGTCCGTCCTGGTGCCAAAGCCACCGGCATGGAAGGGGCCATTGTCGTCCCTATTTTCGATGGCGCAAAAGTAGTTGGAACTCTAGGCATCGCTAATCGAACAGAGCGGACTTTCAGCACGGATGAACAAGCGTTGTTGATTGCTGCTGGGCGCGTCCTATCTGGTCTCAACTAGATGGCAGCCACTGCCATCACGGTTTCACACGAAAACCTGGAACTATTCTCAACACGCCTTCTGCTTGCTTCCGGTGTAATCGCTGAGCATGCGGATATCGTAGCCAAGTCCCTTGTGGCAGCGAATCTTCGTGGCGTTGATTCGCACGGTGTGCAACTGCTGGTCTACTATCTGCATCAGATTGTCGCCAAAAATATGCTGATCGATTCCGTTGGTGAGATCGCCACCGAATCCGGTGCAACCATGGCTTATGACGCTCTGAATGGACTAGGTGCAGTGACCGCCGCTCGTTGTTGTGATCATGCCAACCGACTTGCTGCAACTTTTGGCATGGGCATGGTTACGGTGAAAAATGCTAACCACTTTGGTGCTTGTGCTTTCTGGGCGCAGCGACTTTCCGCCGCAGGCAACATTGGAATTGTGGTCTGCAATGCGTCCCCATTAGTTGCGCCATGGCAAGGGAAAGAAGTACGCTTTGGCACGAATCCCATTTGCATGGCCGTCCCCGGTGGAAAGTTTTTACTGGATATGGCCACCACCACCGTCGCCGCGAATCGCATCTATAAAGCGGTAACAAACCAGGAAACAACAATTCCACAAGGTTGGGCGTTGGATAGCGCTGGACGCCCCACTACCGATCCGAAAGCTGCCCTGGCTGGAGGATTCGTCATGCCCCTGGGCGGCTACAAAGGCTATGGCCTGGCGATCCTGGTGGAAATCCTTTGTGCCGTTTTGGGCGGCGGCGCAATGAGCACGGAATTGGGTGGCATACGCCTTCTGGACCGTCCCATGAATGCATCGCACATGTTCCTGAGCATCGCCGTGAATCGCTTTCTTCCCAACGGTGAATTTGAACCACGCATGGCCAAACTGGTGGCCATGTTGAAATCAGTGGAACCTGCCACAGGCTTTGATGAAGTGCTGGTGGCGGGCGAACCTGAAGAACGGATTGAGCAGCATCGGCTGGCCAACGGAATCCCCATTGAAACAGGTGTTTGGGATAAATTATGCGAACAAGCCACGCGCCTTGCTGTCCCGCTGCCAGTCTGACGCTACAATAGAGCGAATGCCGGAACAACCCAATCAGGAGCAGAGTTTCGAGGCGGGCTTAGCCGATCTCGAAGCAGTGGTAAAAGAACTGGAAACCGAAGGCTTGCCTTTAGAACGGGCCATCCAGATTTTTGAAAAAGGTGTGGCCCTCAGTGACCGTTGCCGCAAGCAATTGGAAGATGCCGAATCGCGCATTGAGATTCTTACCAGGAAGGGCTCAAAGATTGTCCCACAAATATTTGAGGCCGATTAGCGCATGAATATTTCGGCGTTTCTGGCTGATCGTACGACGATAACCGAAAAAGCCTTAGACCGGCTTGTCCCTTCGGAAACCACGCTTCCAGTGGCGATTCACAAAGCCATGCGCTACAGCTTGTTCGCAGGTGGAAAAAGAATCCGCCCAGCACTCTGCTTTGCGGCAAGTGAAGCGATTGGGGGCCATTGTCCAGGAATTGAAAACGTGGCGGCGACGCTGGAAATGATTCATACCTATTCCCTGATTCATGACGACCTCCCTGCCCTGGATAACGACGACCTGCGCCGCGGTCGTCCCACCAATCACAAAGTGTTCGGCGAAGCGATGGCAATTTTGGCCGGTGATTCTCTTCTGACGCTTGCCTTTGAAGTTCTAGGGAAATTGGGCAATGCTCACCTAGTGGTGGAACTGGCTACCGCATCTGGAACTGTTGGCGGCATGATTGGCGGACAGGTGGAAGATATTCAGGGCGAAGGCCAACCCGCTACGGCGGAGTTGCTGGATCGTATTCATCGGGCAAAAACCGGAGCCTTGTTGCGGGCCAGTGTTCGCATGGGCGCGATCTATGCCGGTGCCGCTGGGCCGCAGCTAGCAGCGCTTTCCAGCTACGGTGAGCACGTCGGCTTGGCCTTTCAAATCGTCGATGATATTTTGGATGTGGAGCAATCGTCAGAAGCGCTCGGCAAGACCGCTGGCAAAGATGCCGCGCAGCAAAAAATCACGTTTCCCGCAGTCTATGGCCTGGAACCTTCACGCCAAATGGCAGCGCGAGAACTGGAACTGGCTCACGCCGCCGTTACACAATTTGGCGAAAAGGCTGACCCGCTGAAAGCTATCGCAGACCTGATCGTCCATCGGAAGGCATGAAGACCAGACTCGATCAGTTACTGGTGCAACGGGGGCTCACCCAGTCCCGTGAAAAAGCGCAGAGTCTGATTATGGCTGGGGCAGTTTTTGTGGAAGGCCAAAAATCTGATAAGCCTGGAAAATCGTTTGCAGCGAATATTCAAATCGACGTTACCGAATCGTGCCCATACGTCGGCAGGGGCGGCTATAAGTTGGCTGCGGCTTTAGAAGCTTTCAAAATTCAACCTGCGGGACTCAGTTGCATGGACGTAGGATCTTCCACTGGTGGCTTCACCGATTGTCTACTGCAAAATGGGGCTGCACGCGTCTACTGTTTCGACGTCGGGACGAACCAGTTGGATTGGAAAATCCGCAACGATCCGCGAGTGGTAGTGCGTGAAAATTACAATGTCCGTTACTTGAAGCCCGAAGATGTGGCGGGGAAAGTGAGCATTATTGTTTGCGATGTCAGCTTTATTTCCGTTACCTTAATCCTTCCTGCGGTGATGCCTCTATTGACCGACAACGGCGAGATGGTCGTTTTGATCAAGCCGCAATTCGAGGCTGGAAGAGAGCAAGTCGGCAAGGGCGGCATTGTCCGCGACCCCATCGTTCATAACCAGGTAGTGGAACGTATTGTTCTGTTTGTTGAGCAACAGTTACAATTGAAGACCGCCGTAATTCCCAGTCCCATTCTGGGGGCAGAAGGCAATCAGGAGTTCCTGCTACATGCACACCATTAAGCACGTGGCCATTATCGCCAAACCCGGTGCCACTGCCGGTAAGCAGCTTGTTCCCGAACTGGTGAGCTGGCTTGCGGCCAAGGGCATTACGGCAAGCTTGGATGAGCATGCGGCAGATTATACAGGGTCTTCCGATTGGCAACCCCGGCAACAGGTTGTCCAAGGTGCACATTTGGTAATTGTCCTGGGAGGCGATGGAACATTGCTAGCCGCTGCCCGTGCCGTAGGCGATAGCGGCATCCCCGTATTTTCCGTCAACCTGGGGAGCCTGGGATTCCTTACAGCACTGACCATTGAAGAACTATATCCAGAATTGGAAAAGGCTTTGCGTGGCGAACTGCGTATGGGTTTGCGACGCATGTTGTCCTGCCAAATTGTTCGCGATGACATTGAAATTGCCCAGTACGACGCCTTGAACGACGTGGTGCTGACCAAAGCCGCCCTGGCCCGTGTCATTGATTTGGAGACTTACGTGGACAACCATTTCATCTGCCGTTACAAAGCGGATGGCTTGATTATCGCCACGCCCACTGGTTCCACCGCCTATTCATTGTCCGCTGGTGGTCCTATTATTTTCCCGTCCGTAGCGGCATTGGCCATCACCCCGATTTGCCCGCACATGCTGACCAATCGCCCAGTGATTGTTTCCGATTCCAGTGTGATTCAAGTCGTCGCCCGTGGAGATGACGATTCGATTTGGTTGACTGTAGATGGCCAAGTGGGCCAGCCCTTGCAGCAAGGGGATAAGCTGATTTGCAAAAGTTCCCACAAAACCATCAACCTGATCCGTCCGCCGAAAATGTTGTATTTTGACGTATTGCGTGCCAAGTTGCATTGGGGAGAACGCTAACAGGAGCTTCGCACTTATGAAAAAGATTTCCATGACAACTTGGGTTTTTATCGCAATGGTGGCTGGCATTGTATTGGGCATAGTTGCGCCCGATGTGGCCAAGAACCTTGCTCCTATCAGCAACATTTTTCTGCGCCTGATCAAAAGCATCATCGCGCCGCTACTCTTCGGAACGCTAGTCTACGGCATAGCCGGCGCAGGTACTCCGAAAGCTATGGGACGCATTGCCGCCA
>JAYWBH010000340.1:0-1723 GCA_043781815.1 Bryobacterales bacterium
GCGATGTTTCAGCGCGGACCAGATAAATAGAACCATTGGGTATCCCAACAATAGGCGCCGCACCTTCATCATCAATGGCAATCAGCCGGACTTCACCAGGAGGCAACGCCAAATCGGGAATGTCTTGCACAACCTGTAAGCCGGTCCCATTGCTTTTAAGGATCTGAACTCGGCGTTCCAGTGCCGAATAGAGGACTACAATGCTGCCTGAGGGGCTGAAAGAAACGAAAGTAGGCGACGACAATCCACCGGCAATTTCCGTGCTTTGGCCAATTCTCGCGTCCGATAAGAACAAACTGGTCAGAGCACCAACTGCTGATTCCAGGAGTGTTACTTGCTGACCGGGTGATATGTAGCTGCGCCTTGTTCCATCGGGGAGGGCAACAGGTTCACCTAAGAAAGCAGATTTGGGAACACCAATCATAGGACGTAACTCAGAGGTGCCGCTGGAAACGAATCCCAGCATTGGAGCGCGCAGGATGCTGCTACTCTCTGCGGTTCTATTGTCGGCAAGACGACTAGCATTCAAACGAATCACGGTAGGACGACGTTCCGCAGCGGATAGCAAGGCAAAGCCTAACCAGAGTAAGCACAAGAAATGGGTTTTCATTGGGGGGGCTCCTATGGGTCTTCAATTAGCGAAATACCGGACCAGAGCCGATACCAATAGCTCCGCGAGGAGTTGTTGGCTGGGTGGGACTACTGCTACCACCCTTGGTGGCCGCTACGACGCCAGCTACAACCGCGCCAGCCACGCCAGCCACAATGCCGCCAATGACACCTGCCGATAAGCCTGCACCTGCACCTCCAGCAGCACCTCCGGCTGCGGCACCGGTTCCGCCTGCTGCACCGGCACCAATGGCCAAGGCCGCAGTGTTCACTGGTATGGCTGCGGAAATAACTCCACCCGGAACTGCCGCAGCGACACTCAGGCTAAACGAGCTGCCGCCGACTGCGGCGAACGATCCACTAGATGCCAATCCAACCGCATTGGTTGTGACAATGGAGGCCATGCCTCCTCCCGCAAATGTCGCACCAGCCCCAGAGAGTTGGGGAAGCAGAAACGTAATCGCGATCCCCGCAACAGGAACGTCATTTTCGTCAGTGACTTTGACCACAGCCTGGGCACTCACTCTGCCCTTTTTGGCCCTTTTCATGGTGCTGGCACCTTCCACCACCGTGAGTTTGTACTTGGATTGCGTTGGCTTTTCCGGTTCTTGCGCCGTGCAAGGAATCGGTTGGATCATGGAAAAGCAAAGAACATACGAAATGATGAATCTGGGGGGTTTCATGTTGTTAGTCCTTATTCTGACTGCGAGACAGCATACCACTAGAAACGGAATTAGTCGAGATCTTTTTATAATAATGTTCGCTGACGAAACTCCATTAAGGGACTTTTAATCGCAATGAGTTGAATAATGCTGCAAGATGACCGCCAGCCGAAACCAAATTCGCTACTCCCTCCCATCCCTTCCCCGTTCCTTCGCCGCTACAGGACGCCCCGTTACTCACTTACACCCCTACATCTGGTTCCTTGACTCCCTCCACAACTCCGTTACAATCATGATTACCAGATCTCCCTAAAAACGGAAACTTACTCAAATGTTCAAAACAAAAAAGACCCGAATTGATGTTAGCGTCACGGCACGCATCTTCTCCTCTGCGGAAATCGCGGATATTGCTGGAGTTAGTCTGCGGCAACTGCAATGGTGGGATGAACAAA
>JAYWBH010000341.1:0-5534 GCA_043781815.1 Bryobacterales bacterium
AAAACTGCCTTTCGATGCCGTCTATTTTTATCGTTGCTGGGCCTGGACCTTCGCTTGCGGTAATTCCCCAGCAACAAGAGGCATAGTCCTTGAACCTCAACGGATTTGTGATCGCGTATTGTTGTTGCACATAAGTTGCGCGGCGGCTGTTCTCGAAATAGTCAATGCCTTTCTCGCGCATGAATGCGTCCTGAATCCCGCGAAAGTCGATCCAGATATGTGACAGTTGATGCGTGAACAATGGTCCCGCATAAAGATAGTCATATCCGTAATAATGTTCCCAACGGTAAGTCGAGGTCCACGCTGCGTAACTGCCTTCCGGCAGGGGATACGTCGGTGAGCCTAGCCCAAGCATGTACAGCAGAAGCGCCTCATCGTAGCCTTTCCAACGGTACTTGAGAAATCCGCTTTCGGGCTTCCATCCGTGTGTGACCGTTGCCTCACCGTTTTGCGCCCACTGCCAATCTGCGCGTCGATACAGGGCGTCGGCAAGCTCGCGGATTTCCCGTTCTTCCGGCGTATCAGCGGTAAAGTACATTCCTGTCGTCAAAGCACCCGCCAGCAGAAAAGAACTATCTACTGTTGATAACTCGCATTGCCAGGCGCGACGGCCAGTCTGCATGTCAAGAAAATGATAGTAAAAGCCGTGGTAGCCGGTAGCATCGGGTTCGGGGCCTTGTGGGCTGCTCCAGAAAAACCGTAGTGTTGCCAAGGTTCGTTCAATTGCCGCAGTGCGCGTCATAAATCCACGTTCAACAGCAACTGGATAACATGCCAACGCTAGACCGGTGGCCGCTATACTGGCAGGCCAATCCGCCGCAGTCTTGTCGATCACCAAACCGTTGGCTGGATTCGTCTCATGCAAAAAGTAATTGAATGTTTCATGTTGCAACTTCTCCAGTTCAACTTCAAGGGTTGGTATCTTGTTACTCAAGTTTTCATTCCTTGCCTGGCTGGGCGGCACCATCCACCAAGGCTCCGGTAAAGACCAGGGTTAACAACAACGCAAATTGGTAGAGCCTTTGAATCATGCTTCGAACCGACAAATGACCGGGTTTCATAGTGCCACAAACCCGAAAAACGGATCAACGGCATTTCCTACTTCGGGGCGCAAAATTGACAGCCTAGACTTTTCGCTATGCCGCAAAAGAAGTGCTTCTTTTGCGATGGACAAAAATCGAGATCCGGCAGTTCTGAAGACACTCTTGCTGTTATCTGGACGATCTTCTTCGACTCGGGAAGTATGCACTGCTTTACCACTACGCCTTTGGGCGTGTGATTTGTATTCGTTTGCATGATCAATATCTCCCTTAAATTGGCACTGGAGGAAACGGCACAATCCGCTGCTTCAGGTTATTAAGCAACGTTTGTGCCGTGGGACACACTCCGCGCGACCCCGCGATGGACTAACTACAGCAGCCTTTACCGCTTTTCGCCGTTCCTGCCGCCTTGCCTGCGTATTGTTCCGGGTTTAGATCGAACTTCTCTTTGCACTTGGTGCCACAGAAGTGATACGTCTGCCCATTGTAATCAGTTTGCCCTGCGGCTTTGGACGGATCTATGTCCATACCACAGACAGGGTCTTTCACTACTGTTGTGTTTTTCATCATCATTTCTCCTTCGTTAGTCTTCTCAAGCGCCAAGTCCCGTTCCCGGAAGATGACACTGGCGACCCTTACTTCCATTGCAAGGCAGTGGCCAGCCCTTGCCTGCTGTCACCATTTTGCTTTCCAAACCGATTCCGACCTCTATCTGATTTAGCGCTCAAGTCCAAATTAGTCGCACCTGAGTCCGACTCTCAACCCTGAGACTTCGCTTTGATCAAGACGAAATGCCAAACACAGGAGGAGGTAAATGGTTTGGAAACCCAGAACAAAATATTGACCACATTTGGTCATTTGGTCGTGATGGTCAATGCATTGAAATGCCAGCGATGTAAATCATTTTGGGCCAAGAGGTAGCAAATGCGTCAATTGGCGCAGTCGAAGCCCAAATGCAGGCTGGGCACGGCCTGCGGGCGGTTGGCCCAATAGGCGTAAATCCTCGTCTCAATGCCCGATTGTTGCTCCTCCTTTGTGCAGGAACGCAAAGAGTGCATTGCTTGAAGTGCATCTTCTGCTATAAATCCTACCCCCTTCCCAATCAATCATAGAAACTGGGGATTTGATTGGCCCTTGGAATGCATAACGTATGTGTGAATCGCGTGAAAACTCTAGACTTTAATTGAGTTAAGAATCTTGGGTGGACCTCGTCAGTCACGCGCGGCTTGCGTCAAAATCTTTCAAGTGGAGAATACACAAATGCAAAAGACAACGTTGATTAGAAGAGCAACAGTCTGGTTCTCAATGCTGGCGATTTCAGTCGCCGCCGGGGCCTTTCTGTGGGCTGCCGAGGGTAACGTATTAAGCAAACAAGAATTGAAGGATCTTATTGTGAGCGCGAAGACCGTGTCCGACCACGAACGTCTCGCTAAGCACTTTGATGCCAAAGCGGACCAACTCGAAGAAGAATCCAAGGAGCACCGGGATTTGGTAGCCCAATATAAGGCACATCCGACGGTGCACGAAATGAAACATCCGGGGAGTGGACAGACTGCGGGTCACTGCCAGTACTTCGCCGACGACCTTCACAAGGCCTCTCTGCGGGCGCGCCAAATGGCAACGGATCATCGGCAAATGGCCAAGGAAACACAGAAGTAACCTGGCACTTACTGATCAAGCGATTTAGCAACTAAGTATTTATCGAAGGAGCACTATGAACACATCTAAGACTGGCTTGACTTTGGTCACGCTACTCGCACTCGGAACGTTGGCCGGATGTTCCGGTAACCCCACAAAATCAGCCGATATTCCTGACGCGGCTAAATCAGCGGAGGTCTCTGCCAACATCCGCAAATCGCTTGATCAGGCTGATCTGAAGGACGTATCCGCAATTCATGATCGCAACACGGGAGTAGTAACCCTTGGGGGACAAGTGGAACTGGAGCGTGACAAAACAGACGCCGAGTCGATTGCGAAATCCGCTGCAGGAGGCCAAGTCATTTCGAACCAAATTGCGGTGATGGGCGCTGGGCATATGGGAAATCATGGCCGGGGCCGCATGATGGGAGGCCCAGGGAATATGGGCGGCCATGGCCGCGATCAAATGCCTGATAGACCCCGGTAAAGGTTTGACGCGGATTGGCATGCACAAAAGCGTCCAGGTGGAATGGCGACCGCCAATCGTTCCATTGATTCGTTGTGAACGTTCAAATGACATTGAGTCAGGAAAACGGGAGAAGAGGGAATACTTATTATGTTAAAAAAGATTTCTTGGGTTGCCTTGATTGGCATGGTAGCATGCGTTTCGAGCTTCGCAAAGACATGGACTGGATCAGTCAGCACCAGCATGTGCGGAATGGCTCACATGGACAGTAAGTGTGTTCAAAACTGTGTGAAGGCCGGGGAAAAGTATGTTTTCGTTAGCAAAGGCAAGGTCTTGCCTATTCAAAATCAGGACTTCGTTGATCTGGAAAAGCACGCGGGGCACACTGTCAGACTGACGGGCGATATCTGCTCGGATGGTAAGTCAGTTATGGTGACCAAAATCGAGATGGGGTCGAAATGATGTGAACCAAAATACAAGAAATGCTAGCCGTGACAGGCCTGCTAGCGAGTTTGGCAATGCAAGTCCGCCAAATAACCCATTCCACTCAGCGTTTTCCTCTGGCTTTTGATTCGTCCCAAGCTTTTAGGTATTCGTAACCAGGCAAACGTCAATCGGTCCAGATATTGGACCTACAAAACCAAGGAGTATGTAATGCGATCACTTTTTCAGAGTTCTATGAACACCGCGCGGCAGGCAACAGTGATCATAGGTGGTTCGATTTTCCTGTTCTCAGGAGCGATCAGTTCTGCCCAGGCTCCAATGCCTGGAATGGAGCCTACTAGCCAGAATAAACAACTGGCGGATCAAGTTGCGGATCTTCGCGCCCAAGTCGCGAAATTACAGGCAGCCGTGCAGCAATCCGGCTCCGGTAGCAAAGCGAGTAACTCAGGCATGTCGATGGGCACTACTGCAAAGAGTAAGGGCATGGCCGGAATGGGAATGGGCATGATGGGCGACAAAGGCGAGATGGGAGGTATGTCGGGCAAAGCGGCAATGCCTCCCGGCGGCATGGGCATGGGAATGATGGAGGATAAAGGTGAGATGGGCGGTATGTCTGGTGGCGGAATGAGCGGCATGTCAACTAGTCCAGCTCCTGCTATGGGGATGTGTTGCATGGGGGAAATGGGCGGCATGTCCGGTGGTGCTAGCGGAGCCAGCGGCGGAATGAGTGGAATGAGTGGCGGCGCACCGCAGCCCAAAGGTGGAATGGCGCCAATGAATGGGCCGTCTTCCGCCATGCCTGGCCAGCCAGGTGGCTCACATTTATACCATGTGGGTTCCACAGGCTTCTTTCTCAACCATTCGCAGCACATTACACTCTCAGCGGATCAAAGGCTCAAGCTCAACCGTATCAAGGAGCGGGCGATGCTGGATAGGGCATCTGAACAACGCAGGATCGACCAGGCAGAGCAAGAGCTTTATACGCTAACAGGAGCCGACCAACTGGATAATTCTAAAGTCCAGGCAAAAGTTGGTGAGATTGAAAAGATTCGCTCTGAACAGCGTATGAATTTTATTCGCGCCGTTGGACAAGCTACCAACGTACTGACTCATGAACAGCATCAGGCACTGATGGGAATGCCTGCCAGTACGAAATAGGGATCGGTTTTTAATCGAAAATCGTACATCGCCGTTGCGAAATTTCACAACTGGTAAAGGGGGGCTCAATGTCCCCTTTTCTTGCAGTCTGATTTGGGAAAGCCGTGAGTGAAATGACACTCCAGGATATCCATATGAAAAGTATTTCTACGAACTCTCGCCGTCATTTCCTGAAAACAGCGGAGGCTTTCGGCGTGTTGGCAGCTCTAGAACGGCTGAGTCCGGCATACGCCCAAACGAATGAAACTGTCGCACACTCTGTGGAGTTGAGTGGCCGCACCATAGACTTGACCATCGCAGAAACTCCTTTCCGCGTGGATAACAAATCAGGCAGGGCGGTAACCATCAACGGCATGGTCCCTGGACCCTTGATTCGCTTGCAGGAGGGCGAAGAAGTCACCTTACGTGTTACTAACCACTTGAAAGAAGCCAGTTCTATTCATTGGCACGGATTACTGGTGCCTTCTGAAATGGACGGTGTGCCGGGGATTAGTTTCGCTGGAATACCGCCGGGCGCTACTTTCACCTACCACTTTCCGCTTAAGCAGAGCGGCACTTACTGGTTACACAGTCATTCCGGAACCCAGGAGCAAGACGGCGTGTATGCGCCAATGATTATCGAGCCAGCCGGGCCTGATCCTGTCCAATACGACCGCGAACACATAGTAGTCCTATCGAATTGGTCGTTCACCTCCGGCATGACCATGATCGCCGATCTCAAGAAGCAATCGGGCTATTTCAATTACCAGAGACGCACTGCCCGGGAATTTATTTCCGACGTAAAGCGT
>JAYWBH010000342.1:0-5532 GCA_043781815.1 Bryobacterales bacterium
ACGGAGTTTAGCTCCGTCGGATTCAATGTCCTGGCTTGCTTTCTATTGGCCGGTTTTCAGGTGACCATCAATGGCCGCTTTTGGGTGACCGCTGAGGATATAGTTTCCCCAATTTCAGAAGTTTTTTACGATTTCCTCCCGTCGAAGCAACTCTTCCAAATCAAGTGTAGGTCGGCCAGCTTCCCCAATGGCGCGACACCAGCGCTGAATGCGGCCTGTGGGGCGCGCTCGCCTTCAATGGCGTAGTTCGCGACTTGGAATCCTAAAGAAGCAGGAAGGCCGCCGTTCTCGCTTATAAACCGCGAGATACAGCGCCAATGGCAGAAAGTGTGTGTGGAGAGGGTACTTTGAGTCGAAAGGCACCGATGAGTGCAAGGTAGCCCGCTGGAGTTGCCCTTTCAGGAAGTGCAAATTTCATGAAAAATGCTTACCGGTCCTGAAAAGTGATGATTATTGGCCATGTTTTCTGAAAAACGATTACAAAATCAGAGCATAGCAAGTCACAAGAAAAAACGAGACCAGCCTAAGCTGGTCTCGTCTTCAGTTGAACAAATCAATTAACACAAACAACAACTAGCTGGAACGACGACGACGACCGATCAGTGCCAAGCCGAGGAGCGAAGTGCCCATCAGAGCCATGGTGGCTGGTTCCGGAGTCTGACTGGTAGGCGTGTAGGTGTAGGTAACAATAGCTTGAGCTGTAGCGTTGGTAACCTGAGCGGAACGGACGTTGCCGCCGCCGCCGACAAAGGTTGAACCTGTGGCGGTGAAGCCACCCAGTGTAAAGGTACCAAAACCGGCAACTTTGTAGTTGTTGAGAATGGCAACAGCTACATCACCCGTGTTCGCGGTAACTGCCAGAGGCAAATAGCTAACGTCGTTGCAGGATGTGGTAGGAGTTGAGGCCGCGCAAACACCAGATCCACTTGGGCCAAGGGAGATAACACCACTATCAAAATTGGTCAGAAAAAGGTCAGTCGTGGTGAGGGTTGAATCTGCCGTGTTAGAGGTTACAAGAATGTCGGCTGTTGACTTATATCGGAAACTCTGGATGCTGTTGCTGCTGTTGTTTAAGTTCAGTGAAACCACGTCGTCGGTACCCGTGAAACGAATGGTTGCTCCAGTGAGTGTTCCCAAACTTGTATCGAACTTGGTGAGAACAAGGCTGAATGTGAAATCGGTAAGGCTAGGCCCCGATTGTGCACTAAAGGTGATGACTGCTGCGTTTGAGATGCCTGTGGCAGCCAACAAAAGGGCTGCGGTGGCGATCATATTTCTAAAAATTTTCATTTTCTCCGTTTTCTCCTTAAAACTCGCTTACCAAGTAGGATCGGTGAATTCACCATCTCTAGGCAGGAGCATAGTATTACTGGTCCCCAAATAGAACTGACACTAATAGTACATTAGTCCCGACTAGAGGTCAATAGCGGAGAGCATTAAGTTACTTAAATTGAGGCGGTTACTCGTTGTCTAAAAACAAAACGAGACCGGCCTGAGCCGATCTCGTTTTCACTTCTAAACCTAAAGAACAAATTAACGCTTAGAACGATTACGACCGATTAAAGCCAAACCGAGCAGCGCTGAACCCATCAAGCCCATGGTGGCTGGTTCTGGAGTCTGACCACGAACTGTGTATGTGTATGTTACTGATGCAGTAGCCAAACCGTTGGTGACCTGAGCGGAAGAAATGTTTCCGCCGCCACCTGTAAAGGTTGTACCCGTGATGGTATTGCCATTCAAAGTGAATGTTCCCAATGCGTTGTAGGCACCGAGGCTAACGACGGCCACATCACCGGTGTTTGCGGTAGCTGGACCAGGTGCATAGTTAACGCTGTTGCAAGATGCGGAAGGAGTATTTGCGGGGCAAACACCGGAGCCGGCGGGTCCAAGGGTGATGAAGCCGCTATTGAAGTTGGATACAAGCAAATCCGTTGGAATCAAGGTAGCGTCTGCACTATTGGTGTTGAGAAAGAAATCCGCAGTTGAAACGTATTTGAAGGTCTGGCTGGCGTTGCTGGTGTTGTTCAAGTTCAACGAAACAATAGTGTCAGTTGCAGTGAAGCGAATCGTCGCACCGGTCAAGATACCGATCGAGGGATCGAACTTTGGCAATGTGAGGTTATAGGTAAAGTCGGTAAGGGTTGGTCCTTGCGACGTGGTGTAGGTGATCGATGCTGCGCTCGAAATCCCTGTGGCAACCGTCAATAATGCGGCAGCCGTGATCATTTTTCTTAGATTTGTCATTTTCTCCGTTTTTCTCCTAAAGTCCCTGCAAAGTAGAAGCGGTGCGTTCACCATCTCTTAAGCAGGGATGTAAATATACAGGTCCCCAAATAGAACTGAACTGTATAATAACCCTAGTTCGCCACTAAGGTCAATAGGTTAAACGAAAAAATCAAAGCGGCTACACTATTTACCTGGGTTTTTTAAGAGGTACTAAGGTTTTTTAATGGTGGGATAGGCATCCCCCCCAACACAAAAACGAAACGAGACCGGCATGAGCCGGTCTCGTTTCAACAGCGATACTGCGGTAATCCAACAATCGAACTATTTCTTACGACGACCGATTAGGGCTAGCCCGAGGAGCGAGGTGCCCATCAGAGCCATCGTTGCCGGTTCTGGAGTCCCCGTTGGAACGGAGTAGGTGTAAGTAACGATTGCACTTGCAGTGCCGTTGGTGACCTGAGCCGAGCTCACGTTGCCACCGCCACCGGTGAAAGTGGTTCCGGTGCTGGTGAATCCGCTGAGGGTGAAAGTGCTACCCGCAATTCCAACATAGTTACCCAGAGTGATCACAACGACATCGCCAGTATTCGCGGTGACTGGGGCCGGTGCATAATTAACGCTATTACAAGCTGCTGACGGAGTAGCCACCGGGCAAGCACCGCTACCGGTTGGTCCAAGAGTGATAAACCCACCGGTGGTAAAGTTGTGCATCAACAAGTCGGTGGTGGTCAGCGTGCTGTCAGCCGTGTTTCCAGTTACCAGGAAGTCGGCATCGGACACATATTTGAAGGTCTGGTTGGCCGGACTGGTGTTGGTCAAGTTGAGTGAGGCAACTGTGTTGCCTGCGGTGAACCGAATGGTTGCACCGGTTAAGGTACCGATGCTGCTATCGAACTTCGGTAGGACTAGGTTAAAAGTGAAATCGGTGAGCTGTGGACCCTGAGATGCGCTGAAGGTAATTACAGCCGCATTCGAGATTCCAGAGGCAACCACCATCATGGCTGTGGTCTTGATCATTGTACGTAAAGTTGACATTTTCTCCGTTATTCTCCAAAAACTCAAGTACCAAGTAGTAGCGGTGAATTCACCATCTCAAGGCATGAGTAGAAATAAGTAGTCCTAGTAGAACTATACTTACCATACTTGACTTTCGCGACATGGTCAAGTAGTAATGTTATTAATAACTTACCTAGTACTCTCGTACTATCGGCATACTCCTAGGAGTAAGTACCACTAAGGTGTATCCCCGTTTGCACAGTTGTGTTGTCTGTAGCACTGCGAACAACCCTCAAACCACTGAAAACAATACTTGGAATACGCAGTGCATTGCACTTTCGCTATGAAACCATCCCAAATCCTGTCCATAACCCTCCATGCGGCCCTGATCACCGTACTCTTGATCCCCATTACCACCTCATCTTTACCTATTGCCTTGGTAGAACCCCACATGCAGGTGGTGCTGGAACCTATCCGTCTAAAACTGCCCGCTATTGCCGACGCCGGTGGGGGTGGCCCGCAATCTGCCCTACCAATCACCCAAGGTAATCCCCCGAAAGTCGCTCCCCGACCCTTGCTCCCTCCCCAGTTGCGTCCTGAACTGCCCTCCATATTAATGATTGAGCCGACCATGGATCTGGCGATGCAACCCGATGAGGCACTGACCAAGTTCGCGCAAATTGGTTTGCCCTGGGCCCCTCCCGGTCCGCCATCTTTGGGAAATGGTAAAAACGGCTATCTGGGTGACGATAGCAATGGGCCTAAGGGGTTCGGCCCAGGTCCAGGAGGCAGGGGCGTGGTCACCAGCACCAAGTGCGCGCAGTCGGTGAGCCCGGTGCTGGTCTATAAGGTGGAACCTGAATTCACCGAAGAAGCTCGCCGAGCCCGTGTTCAGGGTTCTGTTCTTATCAAAGCCGTGATCAGCGAAGCAGGCATGGTACGAGACCCACAAGTGACCCGCAGTTTAGGGCTGGGGTTGGATGAACGGGCGCTGGAGGCGGTTGAGAAGTGGCGATTTAAGGCAGGATCAAAAAATTGCAGCCCAGCAGCAATGAGCGCCTATATTGAGGTGAGCTTCCACTTACTCTAATCTATTGGGGAATAGCCCGGTCACATTCGGCGATCCCAGCCTCAGCCTGCTTCCTCCGACGTTCTGATTCCGTCGTCTGTGGCTTCCAACTGCTCCAGCGTGCCTGGTTTTTCTGAAACAGCAGTCGAGCCCAGCCGTAATGATGGTTGCTCAGCAGCATGGTGGCATAGAGTTGATCCAGATCAGAACAAACTTCCATGGCAGCTAGCGTCGGTTGCGGAGCGGTGAGCACGCGGGTCATAATGGCCTGGGCTTCAGTGATCCGCGCCCCGGCCATGTCACGCTTGCCAGACTTGAGTAGTAAGTCAGCATCCCGATGAATGGTCACAAGTTGACTTACAGATTCGGAATACCAGGCCTGTTCAGTGATGTTAGGCGATGGAACTTCAGCAGTGGGCGCCGGACTACAGGCACAAAATACCAAGCAGCCAAAACAAAGAATTAATTTGTTGTTATCAGCGTTCATCGGCGTTCATCAGCGGCCTAAAAAAGGATCTTCAGCGCTATCCGCATGCGACGTTCGGTGGCTGCGGCAGCAGTGATTTCGGCGAATCCGCCGGAAGATACTGTGGCCGCCGGATTGCTAAATGCTGGTGTATTGGTAACGTTAAACACTTCAAATCGAAATTGGAAAGTGGTCCGTTCCTGCACTTTGAAGCTGCGGAACAAACTGGCGTCAGAGTTGAATGTCCCTGGACCATGCATTAAGTTACGTCCAGTGCTGCCGAACCGGACATCGGTCACCGCTTTGAACGCCAATGGATCAAAATATTTCTCTCCGCGGCCAATGCCACCCAGAATCTCAACGTGCTCTAGTACCTGGTCTGCTGTTTGGGCGTTGCCGGGGGAGTTCAACGAAGTTGCCGACGAGCCTACCGTAAACGGAGTGCCGTCTATGACGCTCATCGTTCCATTGACCTGCCAGCCACCGGCCAGCTTGTTTGCAAACCCGTGATTCAGCATTTTCTGACCCTTACCGAATGGCAATTGATACACGCCAAACACCTGCAAATTACGAGGACGGTTGAACCCGGCTACGGCCCGATTCCGCTGGAACATAGAGGGACCATTCCAACTTAAACCGGAATCGCTATTATCGTCGTAGTTGAGTGACTTTGAGTAAGTAAACGACACTCCAAACGAACCTCCACGCAGACGGCGTGTTAATCGGGCTTGCAGAGAATTGTATGTGGCGTTATTGAAGGGCGTCATCTCCTTGA
>JAYWBH010000343.1:0-16011 GCA_043781815.1 Bryobacterales bacterium
CCCCCCGCACGGAGCTATTATCTAAATGACCGAATTCGTAGAAATGTGGG
Organism: Bryobacterales bacterium; assembly: GCA_043781815.1. Lineage (GTDB taxonomy): Bacteria > Acidobacteriota > Terriglobia > Bryobacterales > Bryobacteraceae > JANXSF01. The sequence continues at coordinate 51 of JAYWBH010000343.1, forward strand.
GCGCTAGCCCGATCTGGGCTAAGGCACTGATTGAAGCGCGCCTGGAACCCGGTGAAACGGCTCTTACTTCTTTTGAACCTGATCTGAACGCAGAGCTGCAATACGCGCCCGGGCTGGTTGTCCTCACCACTCATCAAGTTTTAAAGAGAGCGCACTGATCGTAACCCAATATCCGTCCGGATCTCGGAGCGAGAACTCCTTGGTTTGAGTGTTCGGATTCACGTGTGCCTCCTCTTCGAACCGAGTGACAAGAGCGCGTGCCCTTTGCAGCGCCAGGTCGAAATCATCGACACGGAAGAACAACAATAGCCCGTTGCCCGGCGTCCCGTGATTGGGGCTCATCAATGAGGGATGCTCGTGGGCGCCCCACTCGTGCAGGCAGAGCAAAACAGTACCGTCTGAATCGAAGATTTGCCCGAAGTAATCATGGGCAGGAAGGGTGGCTGGCTGACCGAACAGCGACTGGTACCATTTGAAACTGGTCGGCACGTCGCCTGTGCGCCCTTGTTCATCGCGCACACCTTGGGCCGCTTCTAGAAAAGTTTTAGAAGCTAGCGATCCGAGAACTGTGATTGCGTCAAAAAGATTGGACTTGCCGATTCCATTGGCTCCTGCGATGCAAGTGAATGGGCCAAAGTAGATGTCCACGTCAAGCAGATTCTTGAGAAACCGTTGACTTTGAATCTGGTTAGCAACCGGTCAACTCCATCCGCTTATGATAGCTACTTCGCCGCCTTCACCGCGAATTCATCGAGCGCATCGCAACCCGGCCCGCAGTTCCGGCTTGTATATGAATTGAAGGGGTAATTCTACTGAGGGAAAGCCCAAAGCCCCAAAGCCTCCAGCATTGGCCTTTGCTTATCCTCAACCAATTGCTGGACAACCCGTTCCTGACTCCAATGCGCGGCAATCCTATTTGTATGATCGGCAATCCAAAATGCCGTGATGGCGGCTGTGGCAGTGTTACGCGATAGAACCGCAGCATCCACCTTATCGAACATATCCGCTGCCGAATGACCAATCAGCGTGTAGTCTTTCGAGTTCTGATAGAAAGCCAATCCCGCCACGCCTGCCAAAGTGAATGAGTAAGCATCCGTAAAAGTAAGGTAGGTGCTCACAATCTCTAACGGTTGAACGTCTTTGACCAACGCCGATAGTTCAGCAAAACTTGCGGTCAATTCATTGCGCCCAGCAAGGGGCAGCGCTGCAATTGGACCTTGACCCCAATCAAGCGCCAGCGCACAAACCACATTAGGCATCTCGGCCTTGTGCTGGCGGACATAAGCTCTCGACCCAAGCAGCCCTTGCTCTTCACCTGTGAAAAGAATGAAGCGGATAGTGCGCCGTGGCTTTTTCCCGGATTTCACAATCGCCTCAGCCGCCCCCAGCACGGTTGCCACACCAGCCCCATCATCAATGGCACCAGTCCCAAGATCCCAAGAGTCGAGATGGGCGCTTAAAATAACGACCTGTTCAGCCTGCTCACGGCCAGCAATTTCGCCAACCACGTTGGCCGCTTCAACCGGACCTGAACTAAAACGGTTGCTAACAGTGATCCTAAGCCGCACCGGCGTGCCTGCCTTCAGCAATCGTTCAAGCCGCAGTTGATGCTCTGCCGAAATATCCAAAACAGAGATTGTGTAGATTGCGCCATCGAAAGTGACAGGCCCGGTATGGGTAAGCATCGCGCCAGGCCGTGCATCGCGTAAAATTATGGCGGCGGCCTTCTGCTTCTGAGCTTCGATGACAAACGCACCCAACTGCGAGTAGAACTGGATTGCGCTGCCACCGGTGGATGAGACGCACAGGATCTTTCCGGCCCAGGCCGCGCTATTGCGCATCTCCGCCGCAAGCGAATCCCGCTTGACCAACACAACAGAAGCCTCAAGGCCTTTGGCTGACGGCGTTGATCCAGCCCAGCCATAGGATGTCGCATTCAAGGGTAAACGTATCGGGCTGACAATCTCTGCTTGCGCTGTGCCGCGCTGCCATCCTCGATCAATCTTGTAGCGCTCCAAGTGGATATTTGCAAGCCCGATTTGCTTCATGGTATCGGCAGCCCACTGCTCCGCTTTGGCCGCTTCCGGCGACCCAGTAAGCCGCCCGCCAATTCCGTCACTCAATTGTTCAAGCCACCTGTATGCGCTCGATTCCTTTATCGCCAGCTCTTGGATACCACCTATTTGAGCCTGCAGTTGGATAGTGGATACGAAGAAAAAGGCGATCCTTCTAATCATGCATACAATGTTCGCATTACTTCGCCGCCTTCACCGCAAATTCATCAAAGTAAGTCACACTATCGGTCTTCGACCAATACCCAACCTTACCCGAAACCAGTTCAGCCAAAGTGTAATCAAGCAGCTTCTTCCGATTCAAGTAACCTTCAATTAATCCAGCCAGTTTCCAGACAAGGTGAAAGGCAATCGGACGGCCAGAGTGCAATCACCTGACGAAAAAGTCGTATTGGTTTCCACCAGCTCTTTGTAAGTTTCGCGAAACCGATCCAGCGTTTTGTCTGGGGTTTGCGATTGCCCCAACTCTGCGGTAAGCAATGCAATAGCGGCTCCTACTTTTAAGCGACTGAACACCATCTCCCGATCCTCCCAAGACAACATGCGTTAAATTCACCCGAAGGCTACCACACCTGCTTGGTCGCCTATTTCTTCAACGAATCATCATTAAACTTCCTTCCCATTGAAACGCTACGTCATTGAAATACACTCTTCATCCAAAACCACTTATCTAAAAAGCAGTCTGGGTAAGTAACTAAGGAGAATTATGCCCCCTGTACCTCTTAAAATTCCTAAGGTTGTCAAACTTGCTGAACTCAATGCAGCAGTGATGGCCGCCTTGGAAATCAACAAGCTTCCACCACGATGGAAAGGTCCGATCACCATCGGCCTCATCATCAAACCAGAACTTCTACAAGGGCTGGATGCCGACGTTGCCGCAAAGCAAGTGGTCAAGTCCGTGGGCGGATCAGTCGCAAATTTCACCCTGAAACCGTCAGCAACAAAATTAGGCGATGGCTCCGTTCTGATCGGATTTATCGCACGCGCAAAGGCCATCGAAATATGACCCAGAGCCACGCCAAAGTGATGCAATGCCCTAGCGGCCATCCGGGTTTTCCAGATGCCCAAGTCTTCGGAATTGTCAACGCCCAACCCGGCGACGTCAAGGTGGCGTGGCTTGAAACACCAATTCCGTTAACCGCAGAATTGCTGGCGATGACCGGCGACGTGGACCCCCAACGCGTCTTCCGCATCACATCGTCCTGCCAGGAATCAAGCTGCACGCACTTTGACGGACACGATTGTCAGCTTGCGACTCGCATCGTGCAGATCCTGCCAGCCGTGGTGGACGCCTTGCCGCCGTGCCAGTTACGAGCCAATTGCCGCTGGTATGTTCAGGAAGGAAAACCGGCCTGCTTCCGCTGCCCTCAAATAATCACCCACCATTACGAACCGTCCGATGCCGAAGTCCGCGCCGCCACCCCCGCCTGAGCCGAAGGGGGACATTCTGGTCTGGCCCAAGCAACCGAATTCTCCCCCAAACTGAACAATAGCTATCAGCGAGTGGCCAGCCCAGCGTGTCCCCTTTTGGCGACCTTCACGCAAAAGTGACCCCACAATCACACGCGCGCGAGTGTCAGCCGGAACGCCACCATCTCCTGCCCATTGCGAACCAGCAGAACGTCACCCACCAATACAGGATGGTTCCAAGTCTTGCCCTCCAGCGCCGGAAACCGCGCCAATTCCTTGAACTGATCGGGGGCGGCGGCAACCAGTGCCAGCTCTCCTTCCTCCGAAAGCACCACTAACAAATCCTGATCCGCTAACAGGATCAACTGGCCGTGGCCGTAGCGTCCGCCCTTCCATTGGCGCTTGCCATCCTTGAGGTCGATGCAGGACAGAATGCTGCCATCGAATCCGAAGGCATGACCTTTATGAACGACGAAGTCATTGAAATAGGGTTTCAACCCCGGCGAAATCCAACGCTCTTCAACCGCCCATCCTGCGGGTCCATGCACCACCGTGATGCGTCGTACGCCTCGTGATTCGTCATCGCTGATCAGGATATCGCCGTCCGCGATCAGAGCCGGTTGCACAATACGGGCACCTGGGGGCAAAGAGTATTCCCAGAGATTGGTGCCGTCGGCTGGTGCCACGCCGATCACCCCATTACCGCTCATCAGCAGGACGTGTTGGACGCGGTCAATGGTCACTAAATGTGGTGAGCTATAACCAGCGCCACCGTTCGGGCCAAGCCATCGTTGATCACCAGTGGCCACGTCGTATGCCGCAAGCATTCCGGCAGCGGCCACAATCACGACACCATCCACCACCACCGGCGAACTCGCGAAACCCCAGCCAGGCACCTTTATTCCGCTATCGGACGCCACGTTGCGTGACCACACCAAGGTGCCGTTACCAGCGTCAAGAGCGTTCAGAATTCCAGTGGCGCCGAACGTGTATACACGACCATTGCTGAGGGTTGGCGTGGCCCGCGGCCCGGCTCCTCCATTCGATTCCCAGAACCGGGCGGCATCTGTGTGTCGCCAAACCGGTTCGCCAGTTGTCACCTTGTTGCAGGCGACCACCTCGTCATCACCGCGCTGCTCTTGCGTGTAAAGAAGATCGCCACGGACGGCGAAAGATGACCAGCCCGGTCCGATCGGTCGCCGCCATAACTCAACGGGTGGCGACTTAGACCAGTTGGTTTCAATCCGAACGTTTGGGACGACACCGTTGCGGTGGAGTCCACGAAAGCCAGGCCAGTCGACTGTTGACTTCACGATTGGCAGAGACGGCGTCGACGGAAGCGCTGTCGGTTTGTCGTCAACTTGAGTCGGAAGCTTTGCCTCGGGAGCCTTCTCTGGTGCCGGAGCCAGCGTATCGTTTGCGTGGGAAAGTAGCCGCTGTTCGGCAGTCGGCGACCAACGCCAGGCGAAGTCAGAAGTGGCACCGCCAGTAATGCCATTGGTCCGGAAAAGTGTCCAAACTCCACAGGCAAGCAGGATGGTGGCAACCATTGACGCGCGTCGAAGTGTTTCAGAGAGACCCCGACTGGCCACCGCCCATAGGACGAAGGCGAGGCTCAATACTGGTATGGCGAAGATGGGGAACATCATCCCCATCATTCCCCCGGCAACGGATGGGTGGAGGAAGCGCGAAGTCGCACCCAGGCCGACGATCATCAGGACAATAGCCCCCCATCGATCAAGGTGAGGCGCACGGCTGAAAAAAGCCCACCAGACGACGACTGCCAACCCGCCGAAGAGTCCGCCAAACACCGCGAAAAACAAGGTGTCAGGAAAGACCATGGGGACTGCAAATCGGAATATCCATTGCAGCATCACAGCTACAACGCCAGGCCACAATCGCAGAGGGTTAGGAGGAGTCGCTTCGCCAGTCGTGGAGTTCACATCAAAGCATACTTATCTCGGGGGGACTTTGTTCCCTAGAATCTGTCCACACAATGAAAATTCACGGGGAATTGATGGATGAACGTGCAGACACTGGGATTGCGCGCGCTCAAGGATTCCAGGTTACCGCGACTTCGATCCAAACTAGTGTCTCACCGGTAAACTGGAAGGCTGAATGCCTGCCCCACATCTCAAACATCGGACTTGTAGCCCTTGACCGCACCCTCCTGGTGTCCATAAAGCGGTTTTACCGTCGCGTCGATATCGAGGATACACGGTTCACTCAGCAGCGGCTCATAGCTGGTTCGTAGATGCTTCTTCAGCCCTAGTTTTTCCTGGGCGGTCACCAGAAGCCATTGTTCCATTTCCTTCGACTCAAGCGGCAGAGCCATTTATCGACCTGTCGACCAGGGCCTTGGGGGACGCGGGTGGTAGGGCACGCCGAGAGAGCGGAAGATTTCAAGGTGGTTGAGGATGGATTGGATTCGTTGGCTGGGGGTGGGCAGTGGCATTGGCATTGGTTGTCTTCCTGGATTTAGGATGACCGGTAATGTCAAGGATTTTAGGGCGGTTTAGGGGGAAGTTATTGAAGGGATTAGGGTAGTTATATGGTGACTATGTGGCATGCCCGACGCGGAGGGCACGAATCCGTGGAGTTGGAAATCCTTCCCAGCGGAATTCGTAAAACGGCCCAGGGCGGACGTTCTCTACCATTTTGGGTCGGAAACAGGCCAGGCATTCCCCCGTTTCATGCCGAACACTGCGGTATACAATGCCGTTTGCGCCGTCGGCTAGTAACTCTGCTGCCAGCAACTGAGATGCAGTATAGCTTTCCGAATGGTGATAAGGATCGTTGGCTGGGATGGCTGGACGGGCGTCGTGGACTTCGCCTTCAAAATCGGAAAAGTAGGCTCGCATTTGGACGAAGGTTTCAAAAACTCCGACTTCCGCTAGCTCTTTTGTCCGATGAAACGCGATCTCCGCTTGTGCTGTTTCGAGGGTTAGCGCAGTATACCAGGCACCCCGATCCTTGGAATTGAACCTGCCGCCACTCGGTCGGGCATGGCAAAAAGCAGCCATGATGACACTTGAAAATGCTCTTCCGTTAACCCATTCCGACCTTGGCAGCCGGTGCAGTGTGCCCAGTTCCGTGCGTATTCGGTCGTTGGTCCAACTTTCCAACTCAATCATCATGTCCAGATCAGCGGAGCTGGCAATCTGATCCAGGATACCGATAGATGGATATCGACTAGGAATCAGGCGGCAGGTGTTTGTCCAGTGGATGTCGACCAGCGGTGGAAAGATCAGGTGAGATCCGCTCCTCGACGGCCATCGATGAGTCGTCGGACTTGATAAAGACCGTCCATGCCACCATCGGTCATTAAAGAAAGGGCTGGTTTGCCCCCGAACAGTGGATTGGAATTGGGCAAACGAACCCAATGATCTGCCAGTGCCGGATCAGTGTAAAGGATGTGTAGGCCTTTATAGATTCCTAAAATCAATGAGATACGAGTAAGGACATCAATCGAAAGAGGGCCCACTTGCCCCGCTTTGTACTTAAAGTAAGTGGATTGAGATGGGCTTCCAAGCAAGGTTCGCTGAGTTTCCACCGGAAGCTGCCAAGCCTCTGCAATATTTAGAAAAGTGCGGATGCTCGCTTCGGAAAGCTGTCCACGATCGGTATTTTCTGCGAGTTGAAATTGAACGGCTGGGGATGACATGGTGTGTGGGTTTTTGTTGAGTTTGTGTCTTGTATGTAGAATAAGGGGCGGAGGGGGAAAAGTCAAGATAAAAGTGTTTTTGGAAAACATTTGTATTGCTATTGGAGTTGCATCTCTAGATGTAATGTTACGTCTGCTAGTATTGCAGATTTACTATTTGGATGGAAAGTGGCCTCCGGCTTGACGAGCTTTCCGAATCGCAGTAAACGCCCACCAATTTTTTGCTTCGCCGGAGCGAGCCTGATGGATGGTTGCAGCAAAAACATCCCATACGCAGGGGTCCTGACGCTGACCGGTTCGGAGTTGCAATTCAAGGAAGAGGACGTCTGGTTCACATTCGCGCAATCGAGCTATGGTCTCAATACCAAGAACAGCGAAATCAGCAAGTGTCGCTTTTCCAACGTTACGCAGGTCAGAAAGTTGGATAGCCTGAGGAAAGGATGTAGGCTGAGGTTGGGCAGTCATTTGTGTGCCGCTATGGTGGTGGGAAACCGTTGATGCGGGGGAACGCACCACATCAACGGCGGGTATTTACAGCGTCTTTAAGTAAGCCACGAGATTAGTTTTCTCGTCCTTGCTCAACACTTCTTCGTAACCAGGCATACCGTTACCGCCTTGGTCGATTTTGGTCTGGACACTTTTTTCAGTGACCTTTGTCTTTCCGTCAGCCAAGGTGGCTTTTTTGAACAGGCCCTTCAAACCGGGACCCATCTTTTTCTCATCGCTATCAGCGTTATGGCAAACCGAACACTGTTCGAAAACTTCTTTGCCCTTGGCGGCGTCTGCCGCTTTTAAGGACATTCCGTTTACCAACAACATTCCCATCGCCAAACTAGCAAAATTAAAACCCTTCATTTCGAGGCAGCCTCCTGAGATCTTATTACGTCACTTATTTATCTTACAATTCTTACATGCGGCCCGTCTTGATCCTATTCGCAAAAGCTCCTGACCCGGGCAGGGCAAAAACCCGATTGGCCAAGACAATAGGTACAAATAACGCCGCCAAACTCCACTACGCTTTTGTGGGAGATACTCTCCAAAAAGCTATCGAACTAACCCGACGCAGCGTGATTGATGTGGAAATTCATACCGACGTGGAGACAGACGCGTGGCCTTCGAATCAGGTTACACATCGGCTGCAAGCCGCCGGCGACTTGGGTGAACGAATGTACTATGCCATTCAGGAAGCGTTGTTCAAAGGGCGACCCCAAGCGATGATTATTGGGACCGATTCCCCAACGCTACCGCCATCCCATTTATTGAATTTGCTGGAGTTACCAGAGGATGCAGCTTTCGGCCCGTGCGCCGATGGTGGTTACTACGCCATTTCCTGCCGCCGTATTGCACCGGAAGTTTTTCGATCCGTAAGATGGTCGTCGGCATCCACTTTGGACGACACGCGAGCAGCCTGGCAGCGGGTGGGATTGTCTACAGCAATCGGCCCAATGTGGTTTGATGTGGATGAAGCGGAGGATCTGGACCGTTTGCGTAACGAAGCAGATTTGCCACCCCTGACACGGGCGGCGCTAAAGGAGATTTATGGAATTGACTGAAGGAATGAAGGCCCCGGAAATTAGTTTGCCAGATGATGCCGGGAACAGTTTCAAACTCAAAGCGCTGATGGGGAAAACGGTAGTGCTGTTTTTCTATCCTAAAGCGGATACACCTGGCTGCACCAAGGAAGCTTGCGAGTTCCGCGATGCTGGCCCGACGTTTGGAAAGAAAGACACGGTGATTGTTGGAATTTCGCCAGATGACAATAAAGCGCAAGCCAAATTTAAGACCAAGTTCGGGTTGCCGTACACTCTGTTGTGCGACACGGACCATGCCGTGGCTGAAGCCTATGGTGTTTGGAAAGAAAAGAGCATGTATGGGAAGAAGTACATGGGCATTGAGCGGACTACGTTCGTGATTGGACCAGATGGAAAGTTGGTGAAGATTTTCGCCAAGGTGAAGCCAGAAGGTCATGCGGCGGAAGTGCTGGCAGCTTTGTAGGGAGGGAGTTGGAAAGAGCGGCTAGTCTGTACCCTTGTCAGTGAAACGTTAGTCAGTCCCCCTTGGATATCTGTTACCGCTTCCAGGTCGTCCGCTTGCCTTGCGAGTTCTGACGCTAGAGGGAAAAAGATTTTGAAACAGTTCTGAATAGGCCTTGTAAAGCGGTGAAAAAGCACTTGCCTTATTTTTGCCGCCGACAAGCTTTTCTGAGGCTCCCAGTTTGTCATCGTGGGGCAAGGAAAAGAGAACGACTTCCTTCTGTCTGCGACTTTGTTTCCCTTCAGCTATTCCCACAAGCCGTTTGACTCCGTCGGCGAATCGCTGGTCTCCGATTGGTCCAGATGTGGCCCGCGATAATACCAGAACAACCCGAATCTGTTTCTGATTGCCAAGTCTCTGTGCACTTTTAAGAGCTTCGACGACTGTAAGCGTTCCGTCGAGGGATTCTTGATTTGCTGCGAATAAACATACGACAGTATCGGCAAGAACTGTGGTTGCAAGACCCCCCAGTTCCGTCACTCCTGTGCGTACGTCGATCAGTAAATAATCTGGCTTCAATTCGTCCGCAATGCGAGCCTGAAGATCAAGCAAGGCCATGAAAGCCCGACCGCTTGGGTCACCCAACCGAAGCTTGTCCCCAAGTTCCTTTAATGCAGCCCAGTAGCTTTGGTGTGGTGCCGGGCCAGCAGGCATCAGCCGAAGCCAACCTTTTGTATCGGTCGGAACGGGCACAGACAACAGATGTTCCTCAAAGGATGGCGGAGTTGCGGTTCCTTCTACTGTGGCGATCAAGTATGGAACTGCGCCGCCGGGGAATAAGAAAGAGTCGTGACATGGGAGTCCAAGATAGCTTTGCCCGCCACCAAGTGTATAGTGAAGCCCTGGCGCTTCAAAATCGAAGTCCAGAGCGACCACACCTTTACCCAGTGAAGCCAAAAACCGTGCCGCGTTGGCTAGAAGGAGTGAGCGGCCAACCCCACCCTTATAAGAATAAAAGGCTACGGTTTCCACGGTTGATCAGGCTGCCAAACCAAAGGCACCAGCCTCCCGAAAGCGACGGGCAAGGTCCCGCGCTTCTTGCAGATCATGATGCCTTGCAGCGTATCGAAACTGGTTAGCCATGGCTTGAACGTCCGCCTCTAAGATTCTGCGTAACTCCGTTTTTAGAGACTTGGGCGAGGAACTGTCGGAAAGATATCCTTCGGCAAGTGCTTGAGCACGAACATAGTCACCGGCTTTCAAAGCAGCCCGCACTGCACCTCGCCTTGCGATCCGTCCTTCTGGTCCCGTCGGCGGTAGCACTTTCGCTAACTCTTCCTCAAGCGAGGAGACTTCCGTCCAAGCAGTTGCTGAGGAATGGAAGGCGTGAGTTTCCAGTTGCTCGGCCCGCCATATTGCACTGCTCACCAGCGTGTTGAGGGTGTCACTATCCATGCGGATTCCTCTTATTGAAATGAAGGGCGATAGTGGGTTGTTCGAACCCTACAACCCCAGCCCATCGTTGATCAGCATCCACGCTTTTAGCAACTTGCGCGAGTTTTTCTGAAAGACGCGCTGCAATGCCGCCTCGATTGACACCGCTTACTTCAAGCGCAATGACTCGCCGCCGATTTCCACGTGTTTCTTCAAGGAGCCAGTCCCCGTGTTCTTCACGCTGCATGCGGCGGATGACGTGCCAAGCCCGATATCTATGGGCTATGGCAAGAGCTACTGCCTCGGCACCGTCTTCGGTAATCCGATTGGTGTCGTGCTGATCAGCCTCGCTTAAATCAGCGGCTGGACAATAAAGCATGCAACTACCCAGGGTCCGCTCCAGGTCCAGAGAAATATTCGCTCCTGATTTGTGCGAATTTCTTTCCAGTGCAAGCGCCGCCCGCCCGATTATAATCAATGCCAAATCGCTTGGAAGTCGACGGTGCATTTGACGTAACTCCGCCAGATCGATATTCACGTTGAGTCGATTATAACTGATCAGCCGCCAGAATGTTCCTATTCTGAAGCACTCCCATCAACGACACTCACTACTGTAATCATTTACACTATCAGTATGCGGTCCATCCTACATTGGGACGGTGATGCCTTCTTTGCTTCTATTGAGCAGGCAGCCGATAAACGTTTGCGTGGTCGACCGGTGGTTATCGGTGGGGATCGGCGCGGGGTGGTGCTTTCGTCCTCTGTTGAAGCTCGGCGATTCGGGATTCGGCCTGGGCTGACCATGACTCGGGCTCGGCGACTTTGCCCTACGCTACTGGTGCTGCCCGGTCATTTCGAACGTTACGAGCAGTTCTCAAAACAGATCCTCTGTTTATGCCAGGAAGAAACGCCGCTGGTTGAACCGGTGGGAGTTGGCGCCGCTTGGGCGGACCTCACCGGCATGGGTAAATTGAAGGGACGCACGCCTGAAGAAACTGTGATTCAATTGCGGCGTACGGTATGGGATTGGCTGCGCGTTTCCATTTCTGTTGGCCATGGTGCCAACAAAACGGTGGCCCGCATTGCTTCGCGTCTGCGCAAACCAGGCGCGTTGATTCATGTTGCCAAAGGCGATGAGGCAAACTTTTTAGCGCCGCTGCCCGTGAATCTGCTGCCCGGTGTGAACTACAGCCTGCGATCCACGCTGGAGGTGGCGGGCATTTTACGAGTGGGCCAATTGGCGCATGCACCGTTGGAAATGATTCATGCGGCGATGGGTCAGCAAACTCCGCCGAAGGCGGCGATTCTGCTGCAACGTCGCGCTCAGGGTGTGGATGAAGATCCGGTGCGTCCGCCCAAAACAGTGGACCCGCAATGGCGCGAGACTCATGAATTTGCGGAGGACGTATGGGATGAACCGCTGATTCTACAAACTCTCAAAACGATGTGCGACCGGCTGATGAGCCGACTGCGCATGGCAAATTCGGAAATCCGTAGAATGACGTTGACCATTACTTACACGGATCGTGACGAATGCTATCGCACTGCTTGTCTGCCTGAACCGACTTCGGTGGAAACTGATTTTTATTCACAGCTTCAGCCGACGTTGAAAAGTGCCTGGGCTCGTCGTGTTCGACTGCGGGCGCTGATGCTTACTGCGGGCACGCTTTATAAATCTTCCCCGCAACTTTGCTTATTCGGCGAAGGCAAAGATCAGGTGAATTCGGCACCCAAGGCGGCACTATCGCGGGCACTGGACACGTTGCGATTGGCCTATGGCGAAGGCGCTGTGACCACGGCCGATCGGTTGCCCATGAATAAAACCTAAATAGGGCCTGCTATCCTGAAGTTTTCATGCTCAGAGTACGTTTTGCCCCATCGCCTACCGGTTATCTGCACATTGGTAGTGCCAGAACTTTCATCTTCAACTGGATGTACGCACGCCGTAACGGCGGCACCATGATTTTGCGCATCGACGATACCGATGTGGAACGCAATAGCGAAGCTTCGCTCAATTCGATTTTTGAAGGGTTGAACTGGCTGGGCCTGGGATGGGATGAACAGTATCGCCAAAGTGAACGGCTTGATCTGCATCGGCGGATGGCTCAGGCGATATTTGAAAAAGGCCACGCTTATCGCGACTTCACGCCTGCGCAGACGGGCGCTGTGGATGCGGAAGAGAAAAACGAAGGTGGTCAATGGGTGGCTAATGCGGGGATGCGCGAACTGAGCGTGGCTGAAAGCGATGCGCGCGCCACCGCTGGGGAACCCTTTGTTCTGCGCTTCCGGGTGCCGCGTGGGGAAGGCCGTGCCGTGAAATTTGAGGATGGAGTGTACGGTGCCCAATCGAAGGAAGCCGACGATATTGAAGACTTCGCGCTGTTGCGCAGCAATGCCATGCCCACTTACCACATGGCTTCCTGCGCCGACGATGCGGACTTGAAAATCAGCCAGATCATCCGCGGTCAGGATCATCTTTCGAACACCTTCAAGCACATTCTGATTTTTGAAGCGTTGGGTGTTGCTGTGCCGAAATTCGCGCATCTGCCGCTGCTGATTGCCCCCGATGGAGCCAAGCTATCGAAGCGGAAACATGGCCCGGTGGTATCGGTCACCACCTATCGCGATCACGGATTTCTGCCGCATGGGTATGTCAATTTTCTATGTCTGTTGGGTTGGTCTCCGAAAGATAATCGGGAACAGATGAGTCGCCAGGAAATTCAGGACATCTTCAGTTTTGAAGGAATCAACCGGGCGAATGCGGTGGTTAATTTCACCGAAGCAGATCCGATTGATCCAAAAGCTTTGTGGCTCAACGGGCAGATCTTACGCAGCATGCCCATTGCTGAGTTGCTGCCACTGGTGAAGCAACGCCTGGAAACTGCCGGGCTGGACTTTCCCGAAGACATGGCCCAACTGGAAAGCATCGTCGATATTATTCGTGCGCGATACCAGACTCTGGATGATTTTCCGACGCGCGGACTTCCTTATTTTGCCGATGAATTTCCCATGGAACCAGCGGCTATGGCGCGTTTGGAAGAAGCTGGGGCAAGGGAATTAGTGAAGGAACTTGGGGTTCGGCTGGAAGCTTCTGAAGATTTTTCTGAACCGGCCATTGAAGCTGAGCTTCGAAAGTTAGCGACAGAAAAAGGGGTTAAGGCAGGAGTGTTGATCAACGGATCGCGCGCTGCGCTTACCGGGCAAGCCGTTGGACCCGGTGCATTTCACTTGTTCACGGCGATTGGTCGCCCGCGTTCCATCGCCCGGTTGAAGGGAGTTTGACGCTATGACGATCCTTGGAATTGGAGCTATTCTAAGTGACGCTTCCGCCGCGCTGGCCCGGGATGGTGTGCTGCTGGCGGCTGTTGAACAGAAGAAAATTGCCCGTCGTTTGAGACCAGGGGAGTTGCCCGTTGAGGCGATTGAAAGCTGCCTGGAAATCGGCGGCATCAGCGCGCTTCAGGTGGATTGCGTAGCCGTTGCCCGCCCGGTAGCGCGCAATGCGCAAACGGAATTTCTGGAAGATTTACGACATCGTTTCCCGAATGCCAGAGTGGTGGCGGTGGACCATCATTTGGCCCATGCCGCATCAGCCTATTACGCCAGTGGATTTGAAGAAGCAACGGTATTGACGCTAGACCGTTCTGGCGATTTCCGCTGCGGAGCGCTTTGGAAGGCCACAGGCAAGCAGTTGGAAGCGGAAAAGGAATTGTACTTTCCCGATTCCCCCGGTGAACTGTACGGTCGCGTGACAAAACTTCTGGGCTATGAGCCACGAGCGGAAGAACACAAAGTGCAGTGGATGAGCACAGGTGGAGAGCCTGAATATATGGACGCGCTATCGGCCGCATTGCCGTTGGATGATTCCGGTTGGCCGACCAAGGGATTGCATGCGCAGCTTGAGTTCCCGTCGGCACATGCACTGAACATCGCCGCCAGCCTTCAGAAATTTATTGATCGCACGGTGGTAGCAATGGCAGGCAAAGGTGAAAATTTATGTTTGGCTGGTGGACTGTTTTTGAATGCGTTAACGGTGGCCGCGCAGGAACGTGCTGGCAACTTCAAGCGAGTTTTTGTACAGCCTGCGGCGGGTAATTCTGGAACGGCGTTGGGTGCCTTGTTTTATGCCTGGCACAGTGTCTATGGACAGAAGAAGCGGATTCCGTTTCACGATCTGAATCTGGGACCGGAGTACAATGCCGAACAGATTAAGAAGGTGGTGGAAAATTGCAAGCTGCGCTTCCGTTACCTGGGTACGTCTGAGGAAACGATTGAAGCAGCCATTGCCGATTTAGCGCAGGATCGTATTGTGGCGTGGATGCATGGGCGGATGGAGTTTGGCCCACGGGCATTAGGGAATCGAAGTATTTTGGCCAGCCCGATGAGCCCTTACTCTACAGAGAATCTGAATGTGTTTATCAAGCATCGCGAACCTTTCCGCAAATTCGCCGCATCTGTACCGGAAGAGGAAGCTGCGAAGTATTTTGAAGTCGGCGAGAATGGGCGGTTCCTGGCAACAGTTGGTCGTGTGAAGCCGGAATATAAAGAACGCTTTGGCGCAGCGATATTGGGTGATGATCTGGTGCGCGTTCATACGGTGAGGCGCGAGGATAATCCACTGTATTGGAAATTGTTGCATGCTGCGGCCAAGCCTTTTGGTGCGCCAGTATTGTTCAATACCTCATTCAACTTATTTGGTGATCCACTGGTTTGTTCTCCGCGCGATGCTGTGCGGAGTTTCTATTCCTCAGGGATTGACGCTATGTTTATAGGGCAGTTTTATCTTGAGAAATAATTTCGCACAAAGTTATACCAATGCCTGGTGCAGTCAAAATGCAGCGAGCGTAGCCGCGCATTACTCGCCGGAAGGATCGCTCCGCGTCAATGATAGAGCGGCGGCAATGGGGCGAAGTGCCATTGCCGCAGTGGCTCAATCGTTCATGACGGCGTTCCCTGATATGAAAATATTTATGGATGAATTGTTTGTTGAAGAAGAACGGACTTTTTATCACTGGACGCTGACGGGCACAAACACCGGCCCAGGCGGCAAAGGGAAGCGGGTTCGCATCAGCGGATTTGAGGAATGGCGAATGGATGCTGACGGACTGATTGCAGAATCACGGGGCCACTTCGACCAAGCTGAATATCAACGACAGTTGGAATACGGAATTGGGAATCGACGGTAAGCGCGCAGCGGGCGCGCAACGGTGATGCCGATCCACTGTTCCGATTCGTCGCCGTGCGCCCCATAGCACGCGAAGGTAAAGCACCAGCCCCTCGCGGTCACGGCTCGGATTGGCGTACCACGCGCGCGCAGCGGAAGGCTTCAGTTCCACAGTTTCGTGTGATAGTATCCGCCCATGCATGGACGCATTACTCTACTCACACTGTTGTTGACGACGGGACT
>JAYWBH010000344.1:0-16002 GCA_043781815.1 Bryobacterales bacterium
TGGATGCTGCGATTGGCGCGAGTGCTCAACGTCATTTCTTATGGCGAAACATGGGCCATTGGACGCGGCGTGGATTGCCAACGCATCACCTGGCAAGGCTTTGCCGCTGGTGCCCTTCTGGTTGGAACCACCACGGCAGTAACCGGACCCATCGCTTTTGTTGGGCTGATTGTTCCGCACTTGATGCGGCGCATTGTGGGGCCTGATTACCGCCTGCTGATGCCCGCTTCCATTTTTGGCGGTGCCGCTTTTCTTGTAATTTGCGACACCATTTCACGCACCGTACTGGCACCTATTGAATTTCCAGTGGGAGTGACTACTGCGTTATTAGGAGGGCCATTCTTTGTCTGGTTACTCTGGTCGCGCTAAAGCGACTGGCCATGCTGGTGAGATTCTGCAGGGTGCGGTGCGCATTCTGAATCGTGTTGAGCCGTTTTTGGTAACTCTGCCAGCCCCCGAATTTCGTAGTGAAGCCACTCTATGTACGTCGGGAGCTTGGAGCGTACACCCACCATGGAAAACCAAAGCAATTCGCGCTGTGCAGTTGGCTTGCAAGAGGTGGGGCATCGTGGAAACATTGAAAGTCGAGGTCCGCTCAAATATTCCGATTGCTCGTGGTTGCGGATCATCGACTGCTGACTGCGTAGCTGCCGTGCGCGCCGTCGCC
This sequence comes from Bryobacterales bacterium, assembly GCA_043781815.1. Classification (GTDB taxonomy): domain Bacteria; phylum Acidobacteriota; class Terriglobia; order Bryobacterales; family Bryobacteraceae; genus JANXSF01. Next base: position 668 of record JAYWBH010000344.1, read on the forward strand.
GACATGATAGGGCGGCAATGCACTGCTGAGGAAATTGCCTGTTTGGTGCAGCAAGCCGAAATCGCCAGTGATTCTACTATGTTTGATTTACTGCCGGTGGCTTTCCTACCGCGGTCGGGTAGAGTGCTGCATCACTTCAATGCACCGTGGCCCTTTATGCACGTGACTATAGTTGACCTCGGGGGCCCCGCCGTTGAGACTCTAAGTTGTCCCACACCAAATTATGCAGAGTCGGAATTAAACGAGTTTTATTGGCTTTTGGATGAATTAGGTCGCGCCATGGAAGCTGGGGATGCCGCTGCGCTGGGCCGCGTGGCCACCCGTAGCGCCATCATTCACCAGAATTACCGGCCTCATTCTGAATTCCAACCGCTCTACAGAAAAGCGTGCGAAGCGGGTGCCTTTGGCGTAGCCTTGGCCCACAGCGGAACCGTAGCGGCAGTGTTATCGCCAAAGGCAGTGTACATAGAAGGCGCTGTTGCGTACGCTATGGAAGGAGTGCAGCATGCCGATCTTGCTGGTAGGCGGAGGTAGCCGCAGCGGTAAGAGCCGCCACGCCCTGGAACTGTCCCGAAGGTACGGTCCACGTCGCGGATTTCTGGCCACCGCGCAAGCATTTGATGATGAAATGCACGATCGTATCCACAAACATCAACTGGAACGTGGCGATGAGTTCCTGACGTTTGAAGAACCCTTTGATTTAGCTTCTGCGATCCTGCGATTGGAAGGTAGTTTAGATGTGCTGGTGGTGGATTGCCTCACCCTGTGGTTGAGCAATGTGATGTTAGCCGAAAAGCCTATCGACATGGAAGAAGCGCTCAATCAAATGGCCGCATCATCGCTACCCTGTGTGCTGGTAACCAACGAAGTGGGATGCGGCATTGTGCCGGAAAATGCGTTGGCACGACGGTTTCGAGATCAGGCTGGCATACTCAATCAACAAGCTGCAGCAAGAGCGATAGAAGCCTACTACATGATGTTTGGAGTCGCGTTGAAGATCAAGTAACCATGCGACAGGCAATCCAGTTTCTAACGGTCATCCCAATTCCAGCACCTGCCGGTCCGCCCGGTAAGTCAGCCTGGGCTTATCCCATTGTCGGGGTGTTGTTGGGGCTCGCTGCCGCAGTATTACTCCCTCTGAAGTTCGGCCCGCTGCTGATCGTAATCTCTCTGGCACTGATCACCGGTGGATTGCATGAAGATGGGCTGGCCGATGTGTTCGACGCTATTCGTGCTAACCGCACTCGCGAAAAAATGCTGCTGATTTTGAAAGATAGTCGCATTGGCGCCCACGGAGCCCTGGCATTGATCGGGTCGTTTGTGTTTCGTTGGCAAGCTCTTAGTGCACTGCATGGAAACCCCTGGCTGCAGCTACCTGCCGCTTATGGAATATCTCGAGCAGCCATGGTTGTCATTGCCGCCATCACGCCTGCGGTTGGCGACGGATTAGGGAAATCATTTTCAGAATCGTTGCCTCGGTGGGCGGGACTATTGGCGATTTTCCAAATCTTGTTACTAGCCGCACTTACTGGATTTCCCACCGCATTGTGGTTACTCGGAGCCAACGCTGTGGCGCTGTTGTTACTGCGCCAGTGGTTCACAATGCGATTGGGCGGAGTTACTGGAGATTGTCTGGGTGCCGTGGAGCAGATTTCCGAAGCGGTTTCATTAGGGGTGATGGCATGCCTATGATTTACCTCATCCGACATGCTCGTCCAACGTTGGCCGGTGTCTTGTTAGGAAGTACCGATTCGCCACTGGCTTCAGGAATCCATATACCAGCATCCGTCCTCAAAGTGGACATAGTCATTTCCAGCCCGTTATCCAGAGCTCTGAAAACTGCCGAATTGATGTTTCCCAACCAGCCAATCACTATCATTCCTGAACTTGCTGAACGTTGCTTGGGACATTGGGAAACCAAGCGTTGGGCCGAAGTGGAGGAGGAATGGCCGGAACTCGCTGCCAAAGCCATTGCCGATTGGTTCGGCACCACTCCACCCGGTGGAGAACCCTGGCACACATTCAAAACTCGAGTCACGAATGCCTGGAGGAGCTTGCCTAAAACCAGCCCCACAGCCGTTGTTGCCCATGTTGGTGTGAATGCAGTGTTGTGGCACTTGGCAACTGGTGGCGACCTGACTCAGTTTCATCAGGAATACGAAGAGGTAATTTCCATTGATCTCACTCATTAACATTCCATCGACCAAGAATGACTTACTCACTGCTGCTGTATTGGCTCGTTGGAATTCACTTACAAAGCCGCCTGGGAGCTTGGGCAGGTTAGAATCGCTAGTAACTCAACTTGCTTTGGCATCAGGCACAGCGCAACCCACAGTTAGCCGCAAGACTATGGTGATATTTTGTGCGGATCACGGCGTGACTGCTGAAGGCGTCAGTAAGTATCCGCGCGAAGTAACTGGGCAGATGCTGCATAACTTCCTGGCCGGAGGTGCGGCTATCACGGTGCTTTGTCGACAATTTGGCATCACGCCGATGATTGTGGATACTGGCGTGGACGCGGAGCCTCTGAGCGGCGCAATCAATCGCCGATTAGGCCGTGGCACGGCGAATTTCTGCAACCAACCGGCCATGACCGAATCGCAACTGGAACAGGCAATTCAAAACGGCATCGCACTGGCTGAAGAAGTGCGGGAGCAGGCCGATATTGCAGCAGTCGGCGAAATGGGCATCGGCAACACCACGTCGGCAAGCGCGCTGCTTTGTGCATATACGGGCATGCTGCCAGCGGATGCAGTGGGTCCGGGCACTGGCGTCGATGCGGCGGGGGTTTCGTTGAAAGCAGCCGTAATTCAACGGGCACTTACATTTCATGAACGTGTTGTGGAAGAAGCTGAACCAGCTAAAATCCTGGCCACATTCGGCGGCTTTGAGATAGCCACCATGACCGGATTTTTGTTGGGTGCCGCAGCCAAGCGGCTTCCTGTAGTGGTGGACGGATTCATTTCATCATCGGCAGCATTGGCCGCACGGGCCATGTCGGCGAATGTGATGGACTACTTATTCTTCTCTCACGTTTCCGCAGAGACAGCACATAAGCGGATGTTAGGTGCATTGAACGCACAAGCCATTCTTAACTTGGAAATGCGTTTAGGGGAAGGTTCGGGAGCAGCCATGGTGATGCCTGTGTTCGATGCGGCAGTGGCGCTCTATTCGCAAATGGCCACCTTTCCTGAAGCTGGTGTTAGTGAGTCTTAGGGCTTACTTCGGGTCGTCTGGCACTTGTCAGGAGTTCGATGGCCCGGAATCGCGATAGTATCTTTTTGAAGAATGTCCAAATCTTCGGCATCGGCCAGCGCCGGTTCAGTGATGTCAACCTGAAATACCAAGCTTCTCCTTAAGTTCTGCGAGCGCCTTCCGGGCTGGTTTGACCTTGTCTTGCTCGGCGGCCGCAATGCCAACCCGAATCGCCTCGACAGCTTCTTTGACGGAAAATAGTCCTGTGATACAGTTATGTATATACAGATGGTTTTCACCTGGGATGAAAACAAAGATCGCAGCAACAAGAGCAAACACGGAATCTCATTCGAAACGGCGACTCAAGTCTTCACTGACCCAGATGGAATCAGCTACCCGGATCGTGTCATTGAAGGCGAGCAACGCTGGCATGCGATTGGGTTAGCGGGCGGCATTGTCGTTTTATTGGTGGTTCATACAAGTAAGGAGAAAAATGGTGAAGAAGAAATCAGAATTATCTCCGCAAGAAAAGCGAATTCCCGCGAGCGCTCTCTTTACAACCCCCATCACTGAAAAGCAGCGTCGAGAATTGAAACGGCTGGCGGCCAAGCCTGATTCTCAGATTGATTACTCCGACGCTCCGGAAGTCTTTCCGACAGCGGTAAGCATTGAGGTTGGCCGCTTTTACCGGCCCATCAAGCAACTGGTAAGCATACGGGTGGATGCGGACGTCCTCAATTGGTTTCGTTCTCGTGGCGGGAAATACCAGACTTACATGAACGAAGTCTTGCGTCGTGAAATGCTGGGGCAACCACGTGGTCGATGATTGCGCTATGGATATGCGAAAGTTAGATTCTTGTGGCTTTATCTCTTGACGACATAAAACGGATTGTAGACACCGCCGACTTTGACAAGTTCATTGGAGAAATTGAGAACCAATTTTTCGATGTAAAGGGTGCTCCCTATCTCTTTGATGCGAGTAAGGATGAATATCGCGAACTCGCAAAAGATGTTTCTGCCTTTGCCAACTCCAGTGGAGGCTATATCCTAATCGGTCTTGAGACTGAGAAGCCCTTGGTACGCGCGGGTGACGAGGTCGTAAATGTGCGCCCACTGGCACACAGCTCATTTGATGAGAATCGTTACCATAAGATCCTCTTAGAATGGCTCTATCCCAAACCCAAGGATATAGAAATCAGGTGGGTCCAGTTTGGAGAAGATCCAGAGGAAGGTATTGGGGTCGTATTCATACCACCTCAAAACGAGCGTGCCAAACCGTTTCTTATTACCCGATCCTTAGGCGAAAACAATAAACACTCAGCGATGCTTCTCGGCTTTGTCGAGCGGCGACTCGACCAAACGGAAATTAGGAGAGTTGAAGAAATCCATCAAGCCATTCGAACAGGTTTCAATCTTGAACGTGAATTGTTTGGCCGGATCGAGAAAATCGAACTGCTTCTTCAGAAGCATTTCTCTTCCAAAAACGAGGCTGAAACCGTAGACGACAGGAAAAGGCTCCTAAAACAAAGAGTTGATCGCATACTTGACAAGGCGAAGTGGTGACACCATGGACAAAAAGAGATCACTGATTTTATCAGCAACACCGCTAGAGCCCACCGAGTTAGCGACCGTTTTTTCTGATCAGACTAACAGTATCAGGCGCAAACTGGAGGTTCCTCCGAAGCTTCGAGATGATGGTTGGGGTCTTGGAACCGGGGATCAGGCCAAATTTCTGCAGGGAGAGTTGATCAGCGTAGAAAGCCATAGAATGACAATCGACCTTTACCGGGATGGTAGCCTTATTTTTTTAGGTGGCGTTTCAAGGGACTTCCTTGCATGGTCTGACCCAAAGGATCTGCGAATTCATCCGCTAGCTCTAGTTGAGTTGACTGTTAACTTCACAAGATTTTACCAAGAGGTTCTCAAAGACTTTCGGGTAAGGCCTCAGCGGATTGGCTTCAAAGCCGAGTTGAGGAACATGCACCTTTCAAATCAGAAGACGACCTTACGCGCAGGTACAGTCCAGGACTTTCAATATGGTTCATACGGTGTACCGAATGAAGCTCCCGACGATGATTGGAGCAAAGAAATCGTAGTCGCCTCGGAGGGTTACGATCCAGATCTTGTGGCATACTCGCTATTGCGTGAGTTGTATCTGTGGTTCGGTCACGCTGACGAGGCAATTCCTTACACGAAAGAGGTGGATGGCATAACCGTCATTGATGCCGATGCGATCGCCAAAATTCGTTGAACTCCCTTAGCTGATCCCTCACGCCACCCATCTGCTATCCTGAAGACTCCCAAGGGCACCCAATGCGTCAACTCCGCTACGAAACTCCCAGCGGGATACGTGTCCTCCGAAGCGCTTCCAAGGTTAACTTCAAAAAAGGTTTGAAGCACTTGGCCAGCGACCTGGACAAGTTCCGCGGCTTTTACCTATCATCCGGCTATGAATTTCCGGGTAGGTACTCACGCTGGGACATCGCAAGCACTAAGCCTCCACTTGAAATTGTTGCCCAGGCGCGCAACATGGAATTCCGCGCCTTGAACTTGCGTGGGGAAATGTTGCTCAACATGTTGCTGCCATTCCTCAGCAAGCATCCGCATTGGGAATCGCTGCATCATCGGGGTCGGGTGATCACAGGCACCTTGCTGCCTCTGCCGAAACTGTTTTCTGAAGAAGAACGGTCCAAGCAGCCGTCGGTCTTTTCAATCCTGCGCGCCTTTGTCGCTGAATTCAGCAATCCGAATGATGGGCGATTAGGACTTACTGGATCTTTCGGTTACGATCTGCTGTTCCAGTTCGACCCTATCGAATTGAAACTGCCGCGTGGTGAACAAAAAGATCTTCACCTTTTCCTTTCCGACGACGTCTATTATATGGATCGTAAACGGGAAGTGATTGAACGCTACGAATACGATTTTGAGTTCAATGGGTTTTCTACTGTAGCTTTGGAACGGTCTGGTGAAGAGATTCCTGCGCCACCCAAGTTACCGTCTGGACCGGTGGTGAGTAATCATACTCCAGAACAATATATGGCTGGAGTGGAGTCAGTTCGTGAAGGAATGCGGCGTGGCGATTATTACGAAGTAGTGCTGCGGCAAACTTTTTCCACGCCTTATGCCGATCCGGCATCGAAGCTGTTTGAACGGATACAGAAGGCCAGTCCTTCGCCATACGAATTTTTGTTGCAGTTGGGCGATGAACAGTTGATTGGTGCTTCGCCAGAGATGTTCATCCGCGTGGAAGGCCGCCGGGTTGAGAGTTGTCCCATTGCAGGAACGGCGCGTCGCACTGGGGATCCGCTGGTGGATCATGAAAATATTCGTAACCTGCTGAACTCCACCAAGGAAGAATCGGAACTGACCATGTGTACCGACGTGGATCGCAACGATAAGTCGCGAGTCTGCGAACCGGGTACGGTGAAAGTGATTGGTCGGCGCTTGATTGAAGCCTATGCCGGGCTGTTTCATACTGTGGATCACGTGGAAGGAATGTTGAAAGAAGGCTTCGATTCGATTGATGCTTTCCTTTCTCATATGTGGGCTGTGACCATTATCGGCGCACCGAAAAAAGCGGCGGCGCAGGCTATTGAAGATCGTGAAAAAACAGCTCGCGGTTGGTACGGCGGTGCGGTTGGAATGCTGTCTTTGAATGGCGATTTGAACACCGGCATCCTGATTCGTACAGTGCATTTGAAAGATGGCATGGCATCGTACCCGGCTGGTGCAACGCTGCTGTATGATTCCGATCCGGCCAGTGAAGATGCCGAGTGCCATGTCAAAGCGACCGGCTTTTTTCGTGCGTTGGAAATGGGTAAGCCGAAAAAGAGAGTAACTGCGGCAGTAACATCGAAAGTTGGCCAAGGTGTCAAAATGCTGTTGGTTGACAACGAGGATTGCTTCATTCAAACGCTGGCCAGTTACGCACGGGAAACCGGTGCGGAGGTAGTAACTTACCGGTGGGGGATGCCACCGGAGATGATTCTGGAGCTGAATCCAGACATCATCCTGATTTCACCGGGGCCGGGGCGTCCGGAAGATTTCGGGGTCCCGCAACTGGTGCGCTTCGCGGCTGAACGGAAGATTCCCACCTTCGGGGTCTGCTTGGGCTTACAAGGAATTGTAGAGGCATTTGGCGGGACTTTGGGAGTGCTGGGATATCCCATGCACGGCAAACCTTCGGTGGTTCACCACACCAATGCGGGCGTGTTTGAAGGCTTACCGGAAAATATTCGCGTGGGTCGTTATCATTCTCTTTTTGCGAATCCAAAAACGTTCCCCGATGTTTTAGAAGTGACGGCGCGCACGGAAGATGGTGTAATTATGGGTGTGCAGCATAAAACATTGCCCATTGAAGCAGTGCAGTTCCACCCCGAATCCATCCTTAGTTTTGATGGCGGAGCAGGACTGAAGATGATTGAGAATATGGTGCGGATCTACGGACATCTAAAATGATTTCGTTGCAAAAACGTGCCGCTGTGTTCGGTGTTGCTGCGTTGCTGAGTGGTGTATTTCTAATCGATTTCTGTGGGTGGATTTATGGCTGCGGATGCCAATCGTTTTGGAAGGTCGGTGCGCTGTACTGCAATATTCATACCGGTCCGAAACATTGCCCCTGGTGCACTCACGGTGGAGTAGGATTTGCGGTGAGCGGTATTTTGGTTTTCGGCACACAGGCTTGGATCGCATTCAGAGCCGCAGGTCCATCGTTATTGGTACGATTAGGTATGTGTCTTGCAGCTTTCCCGGTGGTTGGGGGATTGGCTGCTTATTTAGTAGGAAGCGCGCAAGGGTACTGGACCCCATAGGCTATTGCAAGGGACGCGTAGAAGCAGGCATACTAAAGGGCTAATTTATGATTGATCTTTCCGGTTTAACACATATTCTGCTTCTGGTGATTTGCATCTGGCTGGCTATCAATTTCGATGGCAGCGGCGGCGGTGGTGGTCATAGGGACAGGGTACTGATTCCAATCCCCGTTCGTTAACGGATGTCTGAGGTCATTATCATCGGTGGCGGTCTGGCTGGTCTTGCAGCCGCTGTTCGACTGGGTGAAGCAGGCCGGAACGTTCGAATCCTGGAAATGCGGCCCTTTCCCGGTGGTCGCGCCACTTCTCTTCCACAGCAAGATAACGAAGCCATCGACAATTGCCAGCACATCCTAATGCGCTGCTGCACCAGTCTGATGGATTTCTACCAACGGATGGGTGTTGCGGATCGCATCAAGTTCCACAAAGAGTTTCCGCTGATTGAGCCTGGCGGTCGGTTGTCGCTATTGAAGGCTGGAATTCTCCCTGCTCCCTTTCATTTTGCCGGATCATTTTTGAAGCTGAAGTTCCTGGGGCTAGCCGATAAGTTGGCCATCGCCAGAGCAATGCTGGCCATTTTCCTTGAACATGGACGACGCAACGATTTGGACGATATCACCATGTTGGCATGGCTGCGGGAAAAGGGGCAGACCCAGCGTGCCATTGATCGATTCTGGGGTCCGGTGCTGGTGAGCGCTATCAATGAGGAACTGGATCGGATGGCAGCAGCGCATGGATTTCAAGTGTTCTGGCTGGGCTTTTTGAATGATTCCCGCAGTTACGAAATGGGTGTGCCGGATGTGCCGTTAGGAGATCTGTTCGGCGAAGCGTGTTGGAAGCGGCTACCCAATGTCCGCTTCGATTTTCGTTCCATGGTGGATTCCATTGAAGTGGAAGCCGGACGCGTTACAGGTGTAATGGTGAAGGGGGAACGGCTTGCGGCTGATACTTTTATCAGCGCACTGCCATTTGAACGGTTAGAAAAGTTGTTCCCACAGTTGGGAATTGACTATTCGCCATTTGAGCATTCACCGATCACGGGCATCCATTTATGGTTTGATCGCAAAGTTACAGATCTTGAAAATGCCGCCATGCTGGATCGTACAATTCAATGGATGTACAACAAACAGGACGGTCGCTACCTGCAGCTAGTCGTCAGCGCCAGTCGCAGTCTGGTTGGCATGGGTCGACAGGAAATCATTGATCTGGCGGTTAGCGAGTTGGGAGAATTCTTCCCGGCAGTTAAAGACGCAAAGCTGGAAAAAGCGCAGGTAGTGAAAGAAGTGCGCGCCACGTTTTCCGCATTGCCTGGGCTGGAATCCAAGCGTCCTGGGGCCCAGACACAGTTCCCGAATTTCTTCCTGGCAGGAGATTGGACCAAGAGCGGCTGGCCGGCGACCATGGAAGGTGCGGTGCGCAGCGGATATCTTGCGGCCGATGCCGTTTTGTTGGGGTGATTAAATTTTGAGCTGGATTACGTTTGCAGTTCATAGGAGCTGAATCTTTAATTGTTTTCCTTTGCATTGTGGGGCTTCCGTTGGTTGCGCAACAACCCGAGCTTTCTATCAGACTTCAATATTGTATATTCGCAATAGTAATGCGAATATACAAGGAAGATCCTCAGAAAAATACTAAGCTATTTTCTATCGTATCTCGATGATTTTGCGTCAGTTGCGCTTCTTGAGTCACGTCAAATCTGAAAAACGACACCCGCACTTAAACTTGCCGAATGATCACGAGCTTTCTCAGATCTCTAACATTGTAAATTCGCAATAGTAATGCTAATATGCAAGGTATGTTCCCTAGGAAGATACTAGGTCAGTTTATATCGCATCTCAATGATTTTGCGTCAGTTGCTATCCTTGGACCGCGTCAAATCGGGAAGACTACACTCGCACTTCAAATTGCAGATGCCAGACCTTCTGTTTACCTTGATGCTGAGACTCCACAAGACCGACGCATTCTGGCTGATCCGGTAGAATTCCTCAAGAGTCAAGCCGGGAAACTGGTGATCATCGACGAAGTACAACGGGTGCCGGATCTGTTTTCTTCCTTGCGCGGAGTCATTGACGCGCGTCGCAGAAATGGGGAGAGCGTCGGCCATTTCCTCTTGCTCGGCTCCGCTTCACGCGACCTGCTGCAGCAGACTTCGGAAAGCCTGGCTGGCCGCATTGTCTATCACGAATTGACACCCTTGCTGGTTGATGAAACAGCTTCGCTTCCCATGGATCAACTTTGGTTGCGCGGCGGATTTCCTGAAAGCTTACTGGCCCGTTCCAACGAAGCCAGTCTTACCTGGCGGCGCAACTTCATCACGCAATATTTGGAACGGGATATCCCGCTGCTGGGGATTCGCACGCCAACAGGCACCATGCGCCGCTTATGGACCATGCTGGCCACCGCGCAAGGCTGTCAGTTCAACGCATCGAACTACGCTACCAACTTGGGCGTAAGTCCTAACACGATTTCCTCCCATGTGGACATGCTCTGCGACCTCATGTTAATGCGCCGCTTGCAGCCATGGTTTGTGAATACAGGCAAACGGCTGGTGAAATCACCCAAGCTGTATTGGCGCGATTGTGGAATTCACCACGCCTTGCTGGGAATTTCAGGGCAGCGCGATTTGTTGAGTCACATCACTTTGGGTGCCAGTTGGGAAGCCTTCGCTATTGAACAATTGATTTCGGCGGGTGGCGCTGACGTGCACCCTTGGTATTACCGGACATCGGCTGGGGCGGAAATTGATTTATTGCTGGAAGTTGCTCCAGGTCGATTATGGGCAGTGGAAGTGAAACATAGCTCAAAACCTGTTCCATCAAAGGGGTTTCATCTGGCTTCGGCTGACGTGGGTGCGGAGCGGCGGATTGTGATTTATACCGGTAGCCACCGCTATGCCGATTCTAACGGTGTGGAATACATGCCATTGGCAGAGGGGATGGCTGAGGTGCGGGCGCTGACAGCAGAAAGCTTTCCGCATACAACGGCCTTCTAATTTAGTAGAATCGTGGTTTGACTACTTTCAGTGGATTGCTACGGGCTTTCGTCCTAGCTACGCTATCTACACTCGCTTTTTCCTTTGACTTTTCTGCGCTCAAGCCAGAAGGGTACATTAGTGACTTTGCGCACGTCATACCACCGGCTACCAAAGCCCAACTGGAACGCTATTGCACTGCGGTTGAACAAGCCACTGGGGCGCAGATGGCTATTGTCACCATTGACACTTTGGAAGGCGAACCTGTGGAAGATGTGGCCAATCTGCTTTTCCGCAAGTGGGGCATTGGATCGAAAAAAGAGAATGAAGGCGTACTCCTGCTGTTGGCCGTAAAAGACCGTCGAGTGCGCCTGGAAGTGGGCTACGGTCTGGAGCCGATCCTGCCCGATGGCTTCGCTGGTAGCGTCCTCGATGCGATGCGTCCGGCGCTACGTGAACAGAATTTTTCCGATGCCGTAATTCAGGGAACGCGCATTATTGGGGAACGGATCGCCAAGCAAAAAGGCGTCACCATCCAATCTCCACGTACCTCGCGCCCCATGCGCGATAGTGAAGGAATTCCTCTCCCACTCATCATTGTTGGTATTGTTTTTATCATCATCCTGCTTTCCAGCGGTGGCGGTGGCACCGGGTTCCTGATTGGCAATATTCTGGGCATGATGAGCGGCGGTGGCGGTGGTGGTCGTCGTGGTGGCGATGGTGGCGGATTCGGCGGCTATGACGGTGGTGGATTTGGTGGTTTCGGCGGCGGCGATTCGGGCGGCGGCGGGGCTTCACGAGATTGGTAGGGGATAATGGACAAGCTACTTACACAATTGGTGGATAAGATCAACAACGCCTTCGGGTCAAAGGTGGTCTCAGTCATTCTCTACGGGTCGGGCGCTGACGGGGAAATACACAAAGACTATTCCGATCTGAACATTCTTTGCGTGTTGACGCAGGTGACATCGGCGGAACTGAGTGCGGCAGGCGGTATGTTCCGTTTCTGGCGTGAAAAAGGCAATCCGTCCCCATTGCTGATGAGCGAAGAAGAAGTGGAACGGTCCACTGATGCATTCCCTATCGAGTTCAAAGATATGCAGGCGAATCGCAAAGTATTGGTGGGTAAGGACGTAATCGCCACGTTAACAGTGAGTACAGTAAATTACCGGACTCAGATCGAACATGAACTGCGTTCCAAAATGCTGCGTTTGCGCCAAAAGGCCGCTGGCGTGTGGGATGATGACAGTCTGCTGGGTACGTTGATGGTAGATTCCTCGGCAACCTTTGTTGTTTTGGCGCGTCACGCATTGAGTGCGGCAGGCCACCCGGTACAATGGAAGAAGCGCGACGCCATAACGGAACTGAAAACGAAATTCGGAATTGATCCCGAACCGTTCTATACTTTGTTGGATCTACGTGAAGGCGTAACACGGAAACTTCCGGTGGCCGCCAATCAGTTGTTCGAACGCTATTTGGCGCAAATTCAGATCCTGGTTCAAACTGTGGATCACTTAGAAAATTAGGAGCAAAATATGAAATTTGGATTGATCGCGCTTGGGGTTATCGCCCTGCTGATATTCATGGTTGGTGGGCAAGTAATGGGAGCCCGCAACATTATGGTTACGGAAAAGGAAGGCATCTCCGCCGCCTTCGCCCAAGTGGACGTTGCCATGCAGCGCCGCTCAGATTTAATTGGCAACCTGGTCAACACAGTGAAGGGAATTGCCAACCAGGAAAAGGAAGTTTTTACCAACATTGCCAATGCTCGCGCCGCTATGGCTGGCGCCCGTACGCCGTCTGAAAAAATTCAGGCCAACTCGCAAATTGATAGCGCCCTTAGCCGTTTGCTGGTGGTTCAGGAAAACTATCCGCAGTTGAAGTCCAACGAACAATTTGCCCGGCTGATGGACGAACTTTCCGGCACAGAAAACCGCATTAGCGTAGAACGCCGCAAGTATAACGAATCGGTGCAGAAGTACAATACAGACATTGCCCTGTTCCCCAATAACATTGCTGCCAGCATCTTCAATTTTGCCCGTGAAGAAGCCTATTTCAAAACCGATGCCGGTGCCCGCACTGCGCCTAAAGTAGATTTCTCAACTAAGTAAACATTCAAGGAAAAAATGAGCGAAACGTTCCGTAATTATATTAATGGTGAGTGGGTGGATGGACCCACATTTGAAAACAGAAATCCAGCCAACACAGATGAAGTGGTAGGTCTGTTTGTGAAGGGTTCGGCTGCCGATATGGAAACAGCCGTGGCCGCAGCCGAAGCCGCCTTCCCTGCCTGGTCCAACACCCCTGGCCCCGCCCGCGGAGCCCTGCTGTTCAAAGTGGCCGATATTCTTGACCGCAAGTTTGAAGCCATTGCCGCTGACATGACCCGCGAAGAAGGCAAGACCCTGCCCGAAGCCAAAGGGGAAGTTCGTCGGGCCATTAATATTTTCCGCTACTTTGGAAGCGAAGGGTCGCGTCTGCCAGGGCACTTGGTCCCTTCAGAACGCGATCGCGTCCACATGTTCGCCATCCGCAAGCCCATTGGCGTTGTAGGTTTGATCACTCCCTGGAACTTCCCCATCGCTATTCCCGCGTGGAAATTGGCCCCGGCGTTGGTTTGTGGCAATACGGTTGTGCTCAAGCCCGCCAGCGTTTCGCCCCTTTGCGCATGGCGCATTGTGGAAGCTTGCCATGAAGCAGGAATTCCGAAAGGCGTAGTGAATTTTGTGGCTGGCTCAGGTGCAACGCTGGGTGCGGCCATGGTTCAGGCCAAGGGTTTGAAAGCTATCTCATTCACCGGATCTTGTGCAGTTGGCGAATGGTTACACACGGAAGCATCCAAGCGCCGTTTGCGCATTCAGTTAGAAATGGGCGGTAAAAATCCAACCATCGTACTGGCTGATTGCGACTTTGGTTCAGCGGTGGAAAATGTAGTAAACGCGGCCATGTTCTCAACCGGTCAAAAGTGCACGGCAACCAGTCGGGCTATTGTGGAAGATGCTATTTACGATAAGTTTGTAGATGCCGTTGTAGAGCGTACCAAGAAGCTGAAAGTGGGCAACGGCATGGAAGCGGGGATCGACATTGGACCGGCTGTGGATGCCGATCAATTGAAGACTAACCTGCGTTATATTGAGATCGGCAAGAAAGAATGCGGAGCTCCTTTGTGCGGCGGCAATCAGTTGACAGGCGGGGCTTTCGACAAAGGTTACTTTGTGGAACCCACCGTGTTCGCCGACGTGAAAGAAGAGCATACGCTGGCTCAGGAAGAAGTGTTTGGACCGGTGTTGGCCATCATGCGGGCCAAGGATTTCGCCGATTGCATGCGCATCGCCAACAACATTCCGTTTGGGCTATCGGCATCCATTCAAACCTCTAGCCTATCCCGCGCCTTCGACTTCATTTATGGAATGGAAGCGGGGCTGTTAACCGTCAATCTACCTAGCGCTGGTGTGGAATATCAACTGCCCTTCGGCGGCACCAAAGATTCCAGCTTCGGCCCCAAGGAACAAGGGCCGGCCGCTATGGATTTCTATAGCGATTTCAAGACTATTTATTTGAAGTATTAAGGCACATATGCGAATTGGACAGATCCGTTGGAATAATGAAATCACGGCCGCCATTTTTGAAAATGGCCACGCCAGGCCCATCCCAGGTCACACATTGTTAGACCTGATTACTCGCAGTGAAGTGGAACACACCACTCTGTCCGAACTGGCCGGAGGCATGGCCAGTCAACAGCGCGTTCAAGCCAGCCCCATCATCCCCATTAAGCCGGTGGAAGTGTGGGCTTGCGGCTGCACTTATGAAATGTCAGCCAGTTTCCGCGATGCCGAACATGGCACCCGTGAAGGGTTTTATGCCCACGTGTTTAAAGCACCGCGACCGGAAATTTTCTTCAAAGGCACTGCCCGCGTTTGCGTTGGACCAGGCAAGGACATTGGCATTCGTCCCGATTCCAAGTTCACCGCACCGGAACCGGAACTCGGCGTCGTGTTGGGCAGCAAGGGTGCCGTGGTTGGTTACACATTGGCCAACGACGTTTCTGCATGGGACATTGAACGGGAAAACCCGCTTTACTTGCCACAATCGAAGGTATACACGGCCTGTTGCTCGCTGGGTCCAGTGATCATCACCGTCGATGAATTGACCGATCCGTACAACTTAGAGATGAGTCTGGTGATCAAGCGTGGGGACAAGACCACGTTCAGCGGGTCTACTTCCACTGCTAAGTTGGGTCGCAAAATTGAAACGTTGATTGAGTACTTAATGCTGGCGAATCCGGTGCCTGCCGGTTCGGTGATGCTCACCGGTACGGGCATTATTGTGACAGAGGAATCAGCGCTGGCCCCTGGCGA
>JAYWBH010000345.1:0-5494 GCA_043781815.1 Bryobacterales bacterium
ATGTACGTCCAAGAAGTATGATCCCAGCTTCACCAACTCATTTACACTGGGCGAAGTGGTCGATGAAATACTGGGGAAGCTGAAAATTCCGGTATTGTCAGGGCTCACCATTGGACACACGGAAGATCAGTTGACGTTGCCGGAAGGGGTGATGGCATTTCTTGATGCAGATAAGGGTGAACTGGTAATTGAAGAATCAGCGACGATTGCTTAACGCAATTGGGCTTTAAGGATGCGCCACAACCAAGAGTGTTTTCGCACGTCGAAGAGCGCAGGCAAGGGCCATTTGCATAGTTTCAGGATCTAACGCGGCTAAGCTTTCATCAAGCACCACCAGGTCCCCACCTTGCAGTAGAGCTCGCGCTAGAAAAACTCGACTGCGCTCTCCTTGGGAAAGCTGCCATCCCGTTTCGCCAACCATTTGGGACAGGCCGCCGGGCATTGATTCAATTACTGGTCCCAATCCCAGCTCGTGACAAATTGCCTGTGCTTCCGCTGTGTCTTCCCTGGTAGGTGGCCATGTCCGGCCCATTAACAAATTAAAAAGCAGTGGTGCAGAAAGCATATGATTTTCGTGATACTGCGGGGCACAGGCAATGCGCTTTCGCCACCTCAGAATCCCCAATTCACTCTGGTCTATTCCCAGTGACTTCAACTGTCCACTGGAGCGTTCGCGCAATCCACACAACAGCGAAACCAGAGTGGATTTACCCGAACCGGATTCGCCTTCCAGCAGTATAGAGTCACCTTCCTCTATCCGTAAATTGATTTTATTGACAACGGTTCGGCCATTGGAGTGACTTAAGCTCAAATCATTTGCGTCCATGATTGTTGTGGAAGGGCGGTCGTGGAACACATGGGACGTGCCGTTCGGTTCTATGTTGGCAGCGGCATTAAACATGGGCTTCACTTGCTGCCATGAAATGTTCGCACTCATCAACTGAGCCAATCCTTGTGCCAGCCGACGCAAGGCCTGGTGCCCAGCCAGCACTCCTGCAAGAGTGATCGCAATGGCTGTGGGGGCCTTATCCGTTGTATACAACGCGGCAGCCAATCCGACGAACAACCACGTTCGAGGAGCAATCACCGTCAACCATAACTTGCGCCGATCTAATCGCGCTGAAATGCTTAAGTAGCTTTCCAATTGTTGATCTTCAGTGGTGTGCCAATTCTGTGGGGCCTGCTGTGCCAGGCGGGTTCGATGACCGGTCATTGTTTCCACCAGCTCATGGGTCATCTGCAGTCTGGCATCTGTCCAACTGCTTCGAATATTTTTGTATTGAATGGCCAACCAGCAAGTGCCGCCGATCCATAAGAGAAAGAATAGACCGCTTGCGCCACTGCCCAAAATCCAAAGAGCGATGCATAAATCCACCAATGAAAGCAGTGCATTCAAGCCACCGCTAAGGGCCAACGCTTCTACACGATCAGATTCAATTGTTTGTCCAAGCAGTTGTCCAGCACCTTGTTTGCGCATATCCCCAGGGTCCAGGTTCAAAGCACCAGCCAACAGCCTTTGCTTCAATAAGCCCCCCAGACTTATGGCGATTTGTCCTTGTATCCAAACCTTACCCATGCGGAATGGAACAGTAGTTAGCAATAGCAACCCACTCAGCGTAAGCGTGTTGATGTCCACTTGACCAGCAAGGGCACTGCGTCCAATCAGATACCAGCATGTGATCCACAAGCTATATTCGGTGGCATGCGCTGCAAGAAATGTTGCCAAAGTAAAAGGCAAAGCTACTTCAAAAAGTTGTGACTTAAAGTTGGAGCCAGATGGGGTTTGCAGTTGCCACAAGTAGCCCATATTCTTGTTCGTCAAGCGGCGACGCAGTAACTCTTTTTGAGCCTGTTCCTGCCGTCCAGGTGCCACTTTACAACGCTCAAGCAATTGCGAAAGTTCATGTCGTAACGGCTGCTCAAAAGGAGCTGCGATGATATCGCGAAGTTCCTCTAACGGGATGTTGACAATGTTTCCAGATGGAACCAGCAGTTTGACTTTGCCATTGCAACTGAGCAAACCAAGGAAGCCATCCGCTACTTGAATGATCGCCGGACCGGCATTGCGCAATTGATCCACCAGCAAACTTCCGTCCAATCGAACAGGCTCAGCATCCACCGAAAGGAAGCGCGCGGAGGTCATGATCCACTCCGATAATTGCGCCTGGCTTAACGTCGATGGCGGAGCGGCTAACTTCGGTACCAATGCTGATAATTTGGCTGCGTGGCAAAGGTTCACAAGCAGGCGGTTCAGTTCCTCTGCTGGCCAAATCATACTAGCTTGCCTTCTTCCATCTGCAAACGCCGCCAATGTGCGGCCGTCCACAATTGCTGTTTCATGGTTCGATCCGCGTCGAACAAGGCCTTATAACGCGATGCATCTTGTTCCAACAGCAACTTGGGATTGGCATCTTCCACAATTAATCCACGTTCCATTACCAAAACGCGATCAAAGGATAATGTTTCCGCCACGTCATGCGTGATGCACAACAAAGTCGCATTGCTCCACAACTGACGAGCCGCTGCGATCATCGCCTTTCTTTGGATTCCGTCCAAGCCTCGGGCTGGTTCGTCAAGGATCACCAGACGCACATGCTCTTTCCCCATGCCCCGTCCCAGCCGCACCCGCTGCCCTTCGCCGCCAGAAACAAGCGCCCCACCTTCGCCTAGTTGCGTGGCAATTCCATCCGGCAAACGGTCTAACATTCCGCTGAGCTGTGCCTGTTGCAATGTGTTGGACAACCGCGCGCCCGCAGTGTCTTCAGCGCCATACGTTAAGTTCGCCAACAGACTTGAGTTCCACAGTTGCACCTGCGGATCCACCCAAACAAGTTGCGCGCGGAGTTGATTCAATTCCGATTCGTCCAGCTCCTTTCCGTCAACCAAAACCTGACCCGCTGCCGGGCGATGCCATCCAAGCAACAATCCCACCAAACTGGATTTCCCCGCGCCGGATGGTCCCACAATGCCCACGTGTTCCCCGGCCTTCACGATTAAATTGATCGCGTCCAGTATCGGATGACCAGCCGCCACCACAGTCACATCCCGTAGTTCAATGGCCACCGATTTTGTATTTAGCGGTATCTGTTGCCAGTCCGATATTTCCCTTGGTTCCGATGGAGCGCCCAACGGTTCCAACAGTCGCAATGTGATATTGCGCATCGCCGGATAGCGCCACGCTAGCGACGCAATTTCTTGCGCCAATGCGGGAATTCGCAATGCCCAATAAAACAACAACAAAATTCCTGCGGCTGCAGCTTGCGACGCCAGGTATAACTTGAGCATCCAAACACATAAGCCGAATCCCAAAAGCGCCTGTGCACCTTCAAAAAAGACCACCGTGTTCTGTAGCTGAAAGCCTGTTTTAGCCCAAGCTTTTAAGTGATTACTTTGTTCCCGCTTCATGACGCGTTGCGCCCCATGAGCCCGAATTGCAATCAGTCCCAGTAACGCATCTAAATAGAATCGACTAAGGGCTGCACCTTGATTCCTCCAGCGGAAATCGGCTTCACCCATTAGGCGCTGGCCAAGAAATGGCAGCGCAACTGCGGCGATTCCTCCTATCACGGTGGGCACACCGCACTGCGGATACAACCAAAGAACAGCACCTACCGTGCACAGCAATTCACAACAAAGCCGCAGCAGTTGACCTCCCATTTCAGGGATTTCACGAAGTTGTTCCGCAGTGTGAAGACGTTGCGCCATGTCGCTTGCCAAGCGACTTTGAAAGTAACGATCATTGAGCAACGGGATCTTCAAAGCGAACCGCAATCGCAAGCGCACTTCCAATCTGCGCCCCATTCCTAACAGCGTTGCGGCAATAGGAAATTCCAGTAACATCATTACGGCGATAAACGACAAAACGGCTAAAGTCTGGTTTCCCGTTGTAAATAATCCGCGAAACAAAACAGTCTCCCACGCTGCACCGGCGGCACTGCACGCGATGGTTGTAGCCAATAAAGAGGGTGCCAGCCAACCATCGGCACGCAAGCATTCCCAAATCGCAAGAAGTGGGTTATCCGGTTGCTCTGTCAGTGCTGCCTTCAATTCCACAGACAATGTTTCTGACAATGGGCCAGCTAACAAACCCTTTACCCGGACAAGAATTGCACCACGAAAATACAAATCAGTTTCCGACTCTGATGCTTGAACGCACCAATAAGCGGGCGGGATCAGCGATGGATCAGCCACCAGTTCCGCCAATAGATTTCCTGCTTCTGCACCCTTACGAATAGCACCAGATTCTTGCAACGACGTGGTTAGGCGAAGTGCTGCGTCAAGGCGCCCCAGGCTGGTCCATTGTGCGTCTTCACTCGCTGCGTGCAATAACTTATCGTCAACTTGAAGCGCGGCGAGTCTATGCCGCAAGCATTGGCTGAATTCCTCTGAACCGGCCCAATCTCTCCAATCGTCAGCGGACACCACTTGCGTGTGCAGAAAAACCTGTTCCAGAAATGTCTTCTTCTGTAGCCAGCGACGTCCTGTGGCTGGGTCCATTAACTGCACCATTCCAGCCTGCAATCGCCACACAACTACAAAATGCGCCGCGCCTCCAGGCAACTGCACCACAACTAAACTGGGCAAATTTACTTCATCCAGAAACAGATGATCCACTGGCACCAGGACCTGTTCAGCATCCAGGCCCAATTGCCTTGCGATGTCCTCCATGGTGTCTATCGACGTCCCGTCCACTCCTGTTTGGCAGGCTTCGCGTAAGCGGCCGTAGCTGGCGTTCACGCCGAAACCATTGAGTAGCGACTTCAACGCAGCCGGACCACAATCCATTCCCGATGTCTGGACCACTTCCGGAATCAGGAATCGGCGACGGGTCATGAACCTTTTGTTACTCCCGCCTTGCGCAGGAAAAATTGAAGAGGGGAAATCACTTCCTGGCTTCCCGAATTTCCATTGACAGTTAGGCTACTTGTTGTTGCCCACCAAACCCAGCAAATCAAGGCCAGGCAGCCGATAGTGAGTGCCATAGCTCTACCTCGAAAGCGATCCGCTTTCAGAGATTGCAACGTTTTTGTGAATGCGGTAGACATGGTTCAAACGCGAGGCAAGGTCAATTCCAATCTCGCACCACCGCCCGGAAGATTGCTTGCTTCAATGATTCCCCCGTGCTGATGCACAATGCCTTCAGCCACGGCCAACCCCAACCCTGTGCCCCTTGCATCAAGACGCGTTGTAATGAAGGCTTCAAAAATTTCTGGCAAAACGTGTTCGGGAATTCCAGGACCATTGTCATCCACGCGCACCAATGCCCAGCGGCCGCGCGCATCTTCCGCCATTTCCGCAGTCACGTGAATCTTCCCACCGTCGGAAAGCGCGTTCAACGCATTGCGCAATAAATTGACAAAGACCTGTGCCAGCCGGTCGGCATTGCCTCGCACAAGCAGCGTTTCGTCTATCAGATTATGAAACTCTACCGCACCAGCTTTTTCGTCAATCGCTACCAGTTGCCAGGAATCGTTCACCAATTGCCAAAGTCCAA
>JAYWBH010000346.1:0-1704 GCA_043781815.1 Bryobacterales bacterium
TTGATAAACGCTGCCCAAATTCCCGACCCCCAACATGAAAGTAATGTACACCGCACATACACAAATGGCTTCGGCCAACTTCAAAATGGAGTGTTGCACTGGGATCATTAGGCCCACCATGGCAGTGAAACTGAAGCACAGCCCCAAGAAGAAGAAAGCCACAATATTCTTGGCCCGCAGCACCGTTTTGAAAGGCACCGGAAGCACAAACCAATTTTGCGCAGCAGCCCGGTCGAACCCAAATGTGTTGATGAATAAATTCTCTGCCAACACCAGCATTGCGTACAGACAAGTGAAGGTAAGGTAGTTGTCAGCCAGCCAGGAAGAATCGGAACTCTTCATGCGCAATACTTGGGGCAACCACAACATTTGCCCTATGGTGCAAGCCAATAGAAATAGTAATCGAAATCGTGGAGCACGCGATAAGAAGCGCAGCTCTTTTTCAACAATGGCCGCCAATGGATCAGTCAAAAAGCGGCCCGGCAAACGATAGAACAGTTCCAGCCGACCAGAGGCAGCAGCCACTTTTTGGGAGGAGCGGGCCAACCCACTTTCGCCTGATTCGTCCATCCGCAACATTTTTTCAAACTGGCTTCGAGCAAAACGGTAGGCCAGACCCATCCAACAAATCAACACCAGCCAGGGGCGGAAGTCTTTTTCGCCTGAAGCAAGCTTAGCCGCAGCACCCCACGGCAGCAGTTGCAAAAACGGCTGAACTTTATCAGAGAATCCAGAAAACTGTGCATCCTGGTTGTGCAACATCGCCTGGGGCAATAACAGCAGCCCGATTACGAACAGAAAACTGATTTCACGGACATATTTCCGTTGCGCAAGGCGACCCAGAAACTGCTTAATTCCAGTGGAGAGTAGTAAGTTAAACAGTCCGAAAAGTATCAAGGCAAGTGGTGCTGTCAAAGGGAGATCGCGATTGAAGGTTAGCCCAACAATGGCACCCAGTAGAAAAATTGCCATCTCAATCGCCGTAGAAAGTCGCAGCACCACTTCCAGTGAAAACAGTTGCGAGGTTGGAATTGGATACACCAGTAAACGGCGGATATCAATGAAAGCACCGCTTGTGCCCAACAGAATGGGGAACCCTTGCCAAATGCAAGTCATCAGGAATAGCAAAATGCCAAAAGCATCAGCAAATCGTCGCGGAGGAGTTACTGCTAACGCATACGCCACCGCCGCTGCCACCAGTGCCGTACCCCCATACCAGATGAGCGAGACGATGAACGTAAGAATGGTGCCGCCCTTGGCAGCCCGGGCATACACATTGCGCAGCGTCTTTTGTTGGACCCAGAAAATCAGCCGTAGCTGCTCAAATCGAGGCACGCTACAACCACTCCAGATGCTCGCGTAAGCGACTGCCGCCTACCGCGCGAACGAATATGTCCTCTAACGTTTCCGTGCCGTGCCGCAGGTTGGTGATTGTATCGTCAATTACTAATTTGCCTTCGTGAATAATTCCCACGCGGTCGCACAGGCGTTCCACCACTTCCAACACATGGCTGGTTAAAAAGATGGTCGCACCGTCTTTTACCCGATCCAATAAAATGTCTTTCATCAGCCGGGCACCAACCACGTCCACACCTTCAAACGGTTCATCCATCAAGAACAGTTGCGGTCTGTGGATCAATGCGGCAGCCATGGCCACACGCTTGCGCATGCCTTTCGAATATTGCCAAATCAAGGTACGCTCTT